>JBCDKH010000026.1 GCA_038746835.1 Planctomycetota bacterium
CCTCGGTCGATGGTGATGAAGTCGGTGAAGAAGGCGGCGAAGGTGCCGTTGTCGTTGAGGTCGTTACCGAACACAAAGTCGCCGTCGATGCCGCCGACCAAGCCGTCAGCGATCACGAGGCCGTCCTGGCTGTAGACGCCCTCGACGCCACCGACGCTGCCGTCGAAGAGGATGTCGCCCTGGCCGTTGACGGCGAACGCGTAGGAGGAGTTGTTGATCTCGTCGATGGTTTGACCGGCGAGTGGTCCCGAAGGGAAGGTGCTTCCTTCTTCGAGGGCGAAGCCTGCGGTGGAGACGATGGCGGTCGGGCTGGAGCTGGAGCCCAGGGGAGTGTTGAAGAAGACGGCGTTGCCGGCATCGTCGATGCCGAACGAGCCGCTGACGCCGCGGCTACCGATGTCGGTCAGGGTCACACCGCCGATCGTGTCGCCTTCCTGGGCCAAGACGGCTGTCGAGCTGAAGACGGTGGTGGTGAAGACGCCCGGAGCGGTCTCGACGTCGGCGATGAAGAAGGCCGTGCCGTCGTCCGCCAACGCGACGTTGCCGTCGAAGTTTCCGGAGATGGTGACCCCGCCGATCGTGGAGCCGGGGGTGATCACGGTCCCGGTCGAGGTGTAGATGCCTTCGTCTTGGTCAAAGAAGCCAGTGACGGCGGCCTCGCCGGCGTCGTTGAACGCGAAGGTCGCCAGCGTGAACTCGGGCACCGTGACCCCGCCTCCCAGATCCTGACCCTCGACGAGCAGCAGGTCGGTGGTCGACCAGACGGCCAGGACGCCGTCCGAGCCGCTGCCCGAGCCGCCGGAGAACGCGACCTCGCCGTTGTCGTTGATCAGGGCAGCGCCGCTGAGGAAGTCGACCGAGCGGCCGCCGATGGTGTCGCCATCCCGGGCGACGATCTCGAACTCGTAGAACGGCTGCGCCTGCGTTGCTCCCGCCGCAAGCGACAGCGCTGCCGCGAACATCATGCAGCCTGATGCGTTTGTCTTCATGATTTTCTCCGATTCTCTCTGTTGTGTGTGGATCCTTGAAGGAAGATCGTCTCCAGCGTCAACGTCGCCGTCGGAGGAGCGTCAGCCCGCCCAGGCCGAGCAGCGCGACGCTGGCAGGCTCGGGGATCGTCACGAGGACGATCGCGTTGGTGGTGACGTTGCTGGCGTCGCGAAAGCTAAGATCGACCGCGATGAAGTCGCCGGCGAAGCCGCCGGTGATCAGGTCGATGTCGTCGATTGTCCGGAAGTCGCCGGGGGCGACTTCGAACAGCTCGCCCTCGAGCAGAATCGGCGTCGAGATACCGTTGACGCTGCCGACGAACAGGGCTTCGCGGTCGGAAAGGCCGGGGGTCTTCACCTCGGTGACGGTGGCGAACCGGCCGTCATCGGAGATGGTCTGGTTGTCCGGATCGTCGAACGTGCCGATGCCACCGGGGACGGGCGTGCCTTCACGGAGCAACGTCGTCACGTTGCCAGCGGTATCGAGGACGAAGAGCCCCTCGTTGTTGCTGCCGTCGACGCCACCACCGAAGGCCACGCTGCCGTCGAAAAAGATGTTGCCAGCGGCGTCGAACTCCGGTTCACCGAGATTGTTAAACGTGTTGCCGCCGAACTCGGGCGGGGCGGCGGTCACGTCTTCGATGATGACCGTTTCAAACACGCCGGACGGATCGACGGTGTGCAAACTCTGCTGCCCGACGCCGGATGGCGGGCTGTTGACGAAGCCCTCGAAGACGATCAGGCCGTTGTCCGCGATGTCGGATTCTTCGAAACTGGCGAAGAGGCCGCCGCTCGGCGGCGACTGGTTGCGCTGGGCCGCGAGTTCCAGAACGCCCGATGGGGTCGTGCGGTAGAGAAAATCGTTGTTGAACGAGTTGAAAGTCGTTGCGCTGAACGACACTTGGCCGGCGTTGTTGAACGAGACGTCGCGCAGACCCTGGAAGGATTCCACCACGCCCGGCGAGAGCTCCGGGACGCCCGGGGCGGTCTGGCGAAAGAAGGCAACTGTCGTGAGAATGCCCAGTGCGTCGGCCGTGAGGACCGCCGAGCTGGAACCGAACGCCACTTCGCCGTCAGCGTTGATGATGACCGACCCATCGACGTCGCCGAAGGTCAGGCTCGTGCCGGGGATCGCGTCGCCGCTTCGGATCAGCAACTGCGTGCCGCCGGGCGAGACGGTGTAGACGCCAAAGTTGCTGGTCGGGTTGGTCCCGCCGGCGAGCAGGGCCTCGAAGGCCACGGCACCCGATGCGTTGACCGTGGGGCTTGTAAACGATCCAACGTAGGTCGCCCCGCCAGTCCCCGGGGCGACCTCGCCTTCGAGGGCGATCGTGTCGAAGATGACTTGGGCATGGGCCGCCGGGGCGGCGAGAAGGGTCAGTGCGAACAGGCTTTTCAGGGGGTGGTTCACTCTCGTTGCCTCACGTTTCACAAGGTGCATTCTCAGTCACGACGCCGAACGCAACGCGATGGCAGCGCTGGTCCAACAGCAGCGCGCCCCGCGGAGCAGCATCCATCGGATCCGACGTCGCCTTGCCACGGCGGTCGCCTCTCAGGAGCCTGTCACCCGCAAGCGTGCGGCGGGCGGAGCGTACTTGCTCAATGCGGCGTTTGCACGCAAAAAAGGGCAATGCGGTGGCCGCGACGTCTGCTTGATCGGCGTAAGCGTTGCGATTGTGTCCCGCGACCCGTGGTCCCGTGCAGCAAGCCACTCGCCGACACCTCGGCCTCACCCGTTCACACGGTCACGACTGCCACGGCCTCCGCCGTCCCCCAAACCGGAATCGCCCGGTCCACCTGGACCATCAATTCGTTCGAGAACGGTGTTCCCAGCTCCACCCCCGCCGCTGCTCGGCCGGTGAGCAGGACGAGGACGTTGGTGGTCAAGCGAGCGGTGAAGGCGTCCGGACGTGCGGATTATCCCGAAACGGCTGGCGATCCCGTTCCTCTCCTCGCGACCCCGTTTCTCGACCCGACCCCGTTCTTCGGGACGATGATCCTCGGGCGTCATCAAGTGTCGAGACCGAGCCCTCCTGCCGCTTTTTGCTAGCCGACACTACTGATGTCAATCACACTCTACAAACATCGCAGCATCTGCTTTCCCCGCTGCCGAAAGACGGTCCAAGCATCTCTCAGTCGAGCTAGCGTCCGGCCAGATAACGACGGAGTAGCTTCCGTCTGGACCAAGTGGCAAAATTATACAGGAGTTTTCCACTAGGTGCCTGGAGGATTCCACAATCCATTCATCAAAGTCATCATCTGATCGCGAGACAAAGTTCTGGATGATTAAATCAGGGGGAATCGCGAGCTCACCTGCAACGAGAAAGCCATCGTTGTCAGTGTAATCTAATGTTGCATCGATGCAGTAGTCCTCTAGTAGGCTTACACCGTCAATTTTCGAATGGGCCGATCGCAGGCCGATGTAACGAAGATTCGATGGTGATGAACAGGCGTGATAAAGAAAATCAAATCGCGTCTCAAAAATTAGACTAGGCGGAAGCACATAATTCGGCGTCATTGTGCCGAAGAATGAATCACGCAGTGAAATAGGAAACACGGTTTTCATCAAAGTTGCTTTGAGCTCTTATATAGCTCCTGGCGACCCCTTGCAAGTAGAATTGTGGCCGTTATGTTCCGAATGCAGAAGAGGGGGGGGCGGTTGACAGAAAAAGGTCGGGGCAGAACTGGTCGAGAGCCGTTGTTACGCGCTTGTGATTGATCGTGGCTGTTGCTTCCGGCCAATGGTGTGTTTGGAGAGAGTATTGTCGCGCCGTGTGTCTTGTCGGGCAGGGCGTCGTCTCGGTTGGCCCTTTGGCTGTTCGTGAAGGTTGCGTTGGACGGTCGCGGTCGCCTTTTGGTTGTTGTGCTTGCGACCTGCGGGTCGTCGCTGGCGTGCGACTCACCGTCGGTCAGTTGGGGCGTCCGGACTGCGAGCCGCAGGCCCGCAGCTACCGCTGATGAGATCGGAGGGTCGAGGTGGTGGGAGCGTCGCGCGCCGGGCGCGTGTTAACTGTCCACAACGTGGCACGGGGCGGTTCATCCCAAGTCGATCCGCGCGAGGAGGCGGGCGGAACGGCGAGTGCGTGGTCGGTCGGCGCTGCGCGGTGGCGGCCGGGGGGACAGAAAGTCGGAGGGCGGCGGCACAGGCCGGCGATGGGTTTGGCGGATGCTGGCGAGTGTGGTCGCCGTTGGGACGCCGGCGGGTCAGAGTTGAGTCGGCGGCGGTGTTGGTGGCGCAATAGCGGGGTCCGGGCCGGTACCTCGCGGTGTCCAAATCGACGTCCGGCGCAACGCGTGGTGCGCGCTCCACGTGGGCCATTCGCCGGGTCAGGCGTCGAGGGTGATTTTCGCCAGCGACAGGGCGACGCTCTCGCAACGCTCGAACAGGCGGTCGAGGCGGCTGAGCTCGAAGGTCTTCCAGAGCTCGTCGGCCACGGAGGCGATGATGACGCGGCAGTCGGTTTCCTGGAGCAGCTTGCGGAGCCCGACGAGCTGGGCCAGGTTGCTGGAATTGAGGAACGTCACGCCCTCCATGTCGAGGACGGCGTGGCGTGGGTCCTCCTCCAGGGCGTGCGTGAGCGTGTCGAGCTCGTCGCTGAAGGCCGGGTCGTCCGCAAGGTGGGCGACGCAGACGGTTTCACTCCAATCGACCGGCATGGCCGCAGGGTAGCGATCGGGGCGGCATGCACCAAGATGCGAAGATCCCGCAACTGAAACGCCTGCCGCGCGGGTCTCGTAGCCTCCGGGCGTGCCGATCCAGACGATCGATCTCGATGCCCCGGGCGGTGCCGAAGCGGCCCGTCAGGTCGTGCAACGCCTCCGCCTCGACCCGCGGTCGCTGTTCCAGGACGACGAGAAAACCTCGGCCGTCCAGGGAATCCTGGAAGATGTGGCCGAGCGGGGCGATGCGGCGGTGGTCGATGCGATCCGGAAGTTCGACGATGCACAGTTCGAGGCGGAGAACCTGGTCGCCACGCCACAGGAGCTGGCTGCCGCGGCCGATCGGGTAAACGGCACGCTGATCGGGCACCTGGAGCAGGCGATCGAGCAGGTCCGGCTCTACCAGCAGCACGTGATGCCGGCGAGCGCGGTGCCGGAGCTGGAGCGTGGCGGGCTGCGGCTCGGGATGCGGTACATGCCAATCGATTCGGCCGGGTGTTACGTGCCTGGCGGGAAGGCGAGCTATCCGTCGAGCCTGATCCACCTCGTCGTTCCGGCCCAGGTGGCGGGCGTGGGGCAGATCGTCGTCACGACGCCGGCGAGCCGGTTCGGGCAGAGCGACCTGGTGCTGGCGGCGGCGCACCTGCTGGGTGGCCCGACGCTGGTGCGGTGCGGCGGACCGGCAGCGGTGGCGGCGTTGGCGTTCGGGACGGAGCGCGTGCCGCGCGTCGACAAGATCGTCGGTCCCGGCAACAGCTACGTGCAGATCGCCAAGCGACTGGTCTCGGGTGGCGTGGGGGTCGATGGGTTCCTCGGGCCGAGCGAGGTGCTGGTCTTTGCCGACGATTCGGCGGATGCGGCATTCGTGGCGTCGGACCTGCTGGCCCAGGCGGAGCATGATCCGGGCAGCTGCTTCCTGCTGACGAGCGACAAATCGCTGCCGCAGCGGGTCGAGGCGGAGCTGGATCGTCAGTTGAATGAGCTGTCGCGACGATCGGCGGCGGAGAAGGCGCTCGTCGAGGAGTCGGCGATCATCGTCGCGTCGGACGAGTCGGCCCTGTTCGAGCTCGCGTCAGAGCTGGCCCCGGAGCACCTGAGCGTCCAGACGCGCGATCCGCGACAGACGCTCGCGAGCCTGCCTCACGCGGGATGTGCGTTTCTGGGTCCGTGGAGCCCGGTGGCCGTGGGCGATTACGTGGCGGGCCCGAGTCACTGCCTGCCGACGAACACGACGGCCCGGTTCGGCGGCGGGATCAGCGTGTTCGAGTTCCTCAAACGCGGCGGCATCGTCCAGTACGACGAGGCCAGCCTCCGACACGACGCGTCGGCAGCGGCGGAACTGGCGGACGCGGAAGGGCTCGACGGCCACGCCAAGAGCGTCCGCCTACGGCTTACGCGGCCGTAAACAAAGGTCAGGCGAGCTCGCGGAGGGCGGCGAGCGACATGGGTCGGCTCCGGCGGCCGGTGTCGTCCATGAGGATGGCCGAGCCGTTGGGCAGGTCCAGCACCTGGCTGAGGCGGTGGGCCCGATCGAGCAAGATGGGCACGCGGATCAGCTCCGCGGGGCGGTCTTCTGTCAGGAGGACGATCTTTTTTACGCCCAGGCGATCGGCGAGCGGGCCGGCTTGATCAGGCAGCGGGCCATGGACGACGAGAACGGGGCCGTCGTTGAGGGCCTCTTCAAGCGTGATGCGCGAGCCGTCATCAACGACGAGGGAGACGGCATCGAGATCGGGCTCGGTGGAAAGCGCGACGCTGTTGGTGGTCGCGAACGCGACGACGGACCCGACGATCGTGCAGACGGCGAGAACGCCGCCGACAATGGCGAGTCGTGAGGCAGCAGGCTTTGGCGTTGGAGGCAAGCCCTCCGCAGCCGGCCCTTTCAGGTCTCCGGTGCGTGCATTCATCCCGCCGGGACTATGACGCATCTGCCTGATGCGTTCAACGCTTTTTTCAGTCCGATTTTGCGTTGCGGCGAACGGTCGCGACAGGCACGCCCGATAACCGATTGCTCGGCAAAGGCCCGATGTAACGCGTTGGCAGCGTCCAATGGGGCTTCGTGGTCGGCATCCCCTGCAAAGGGTGTTTAAACAGCCTTGACGATCGAGGCGTGAAACGGTTACGCTAGCGACGTCAGGGCCCGACCGGGTCCGTTGCCAGCCACCTCGTAGCTTGCTTTGCCTATGCGTTCGGCAGCGTTGTCGCCGACTTGGTTCCGTGTGGTTCGCCGCGAGCAGTCGGCGGATCGTGATGCCGGTGTCTCCCGTGCGGAGGCTCCTCGTCAGCAGCCGCTGCTCCCTCGCGTTGCAGACGACGTGCCCGGTGCCGTCGAGGCCTGCGTTGACCGGTACGGCGGGGCGATCTGGAATCTGGTTCGACGGGCCTGCACGAACCACGCCGAGGCTGAGGACGCGTGCCAGGACATTTTCGTCGACCTGTGGCGTCACGCGGCTCGTTTTGATGCGTCGCTGGCCAGCGAGTGGACGTTTGTGATGACGGTCGCCCGTCGTCGCCTGATCGACCGGTTCCGCAGGCAATCGCGTCGGATCCGCCCCGGTGCTGCCGGTGAGCAAGTTCTGGCCGGGATCGACGCCGAAGACGTCGGCCCGGACGAGTCCGCCATCGTGAGCGAAGACGCGAAGCTTGCCCGGGCGGCCATGGTCGACCTGAGCGATTCTCAGCGTCGCGTCATCGACATGAGCATCTTCGGCGGCATGAGCTACCCCGAAATCGCCGACGAGCTCGGGCTCCCCCTCGGGACCGTCAAGACGCACGCCCGTCGCGGCCTGCTCAAGCTCCGGTCGCTGCTGTCGAACGAGAATTAGTTGTTCTGCTGAGACCGGCGGTCACTTCAGCTTGCTGAGGTGCCTTGTTGGCATGAACCAACAACTCAGCTTGAGCCGCCCGCGTGAGCGGGCGCTTGTGTTTCCGGACCACACCCGTCGCCGCGGATGGCTCACTCGGAGGTGAGGTCGGACCGCACCTGTGCGAGTGGACGCGCCGCGATCCGATTTTCCCCCGAAACCGGTACAGGGGACGGGCGAACCAACTCCCGACACCGAAACCGAGGCTGGCTCGTATTTCGTTGTCGAAGATCAAGCTGCGTCGCAACTCCCCGGCGGATCGAGGGTAGTTCAGTTGGCGGCGAGCTGAGGTGGTGTGCAGGTCTGTGCGTCAGATGAGACTCGACTCGGTCAAGGTCGCTCAGCAGCCGTGGCAACAGCCGCGGGAAAACGACGTGCCCACCACCACCGACGACGAGCCATCGCGACGGGAGTCGAGCCACTCGGCCCGACCTGACGTCGGGAAATCAGACATTCCACTTCCTTTCGATGCCGACGCGTTGGTCGTCGCCCTCGACCGCCTCGAAGAGTTGTCCGCAGACGTGGTGCTGCAGGGTGGCGAGGTGCTGACGGAGGCCGAGACGGCGGAGCTTCGGACGTTGCGTCGCCTGCTGCCCGCCGAGGCCGACAGGCTGAGCCACGACCTCGCAGCCGCCTGTGGCGCAGTGGCCGGCGTCGGGCCTGGTCCGGACTCTCGGCTGATCGAGCTTGACCCCAAGACGGATCCCGGCGCGGTTGCTCTTCCTGAAGAGGTCCGTGCCCGAACGGTCGGCCGACTCAACGGCTTGGCTCGCAAGGTCCGGCAGGAAAAGGTCGCACGCGATCAGCGGTGGATGTCGAAGCTCGGCCTGACCGGCTGGCTCGTCGCCGCTGTTGCGGTGTTCGGGGCCGGCTACCTCGCTCTGGAGCTTCGATGGCTCTCCGACCGCACCATCGGCATCGGTCCGCTCATGGCGATGATGTCGCCGGTCGAGCATGCGGCAGATGACTCCACGGTTTCCCACCGGCTCGCCCATGACGAGGACTCGGTGAGCCTGTGGCTCGATTCGGTCGACGAGACGCACCCCGAACGCGGTGCTCGACTGATCTGGTCGGACCGTCTGCAGGCTGGACTCGTCGAGGTTCTGGGCCTTCCGGCGAATGACCCGACCCGCTCGCAGTACCAGCTCTGGGTCGTCGATGCCGAGCGGCCCCACCAGGCCCGGCGCGTCCCGGCAGGCTTGTTCAACGTCAAGAACGACGGTGGCCCGACCGTGACGACGCTCATCGTCCGTCCGACGCTGCCCGTCGGCCATGCCGTCGCGTTTGCTGTGACGCGTGAGCCGGCCGGCGGATCGACTGACTGCGACTGGGGCGACCGACTGGTCCTGCACGTCGAGCTGCCCGATGACGAGCAAGGCGTCGCCACGTGGGGTCGACGAGCGGCCCCGCACTCGTAGCCCCAGCGTTGGCTCCAGGCCGACGACCCGCCTAGCCTGTCGGCCCCGCGGAGTGTGTCGATGGTCGACACGCCCTCGTCCGAACCGGCCCGCGTGCCCTGGTGCCACGCGACCCTGAGCCGGATCCAGCACGTCAGCCGATCGCAGCGTCGTCCGCGGGACGCCTGATCGCCGTGCCCGCACCGGGCGTCATCGAGAGGATGACGAGAGGTTTCCCATGGCCCGTTACACCGGCCCCAAGGTTCGACTGTCCCGCCGCGTCGGCGTCCCGATCGCCGACATCCCGAAGCACACGTCCAAGGAGCTCCAGCTCCCGGGCGTCCACGGCTACCGCGGCCGACGCAACACCGAGTACGGCATTCGCCTCATCGAGAAGCAGAAGCTCCGCTACCACTACGGCGTCCTCGAGAAGCAGTTCCGCACCACGCTCGACGCCGCCCGTCGCAGCAAGGGCAACACGGCAACGGTCTTCATCCAGCGGCTGGAGCGTCGACTGGACAACGTCGTTCGCCGCGTCGGCGCCGCCCGCACGATCTGGGCAGCCCGACAGATGGTCAACCACGGCCACGTGCTGGTCGACGGTAAGAAGGTCGACATCCCGAGCTACGTCGTCGAGCCGGGCATGGAGATCAGCTTCAAGGAGAAGGCCAAGCCGCTGGTCCGCGAGAACATGGAATCGATGGCCGGCCTGGAGATTCCGCCGTGGCTCGACTTCAACCCGAATGGCCTTGCCGCCAAGGTCCAGGCGTTGCCGGCACCCGAGGATGTGCCGTTCGAGGTCAACATGAACCTGATCATCGAGTTCTACCGGTAAGAACCGCCTGGTTGCAGCAAAAAAGCGTCCCGCTCCTTCGAGCGGGACGCTTTTCGTTTGCAGCTTGATCGAGCGGTCAGCCGCTATCGACGCAGCGAGCGGATCAGCAGCCATGCCGGGCGTTCGACGTCGCCGTCGTCGGCATCGAAGTCGGACGAGTCGTTCGTGTTGGCTCCGAGGTTCAGGAAGAAGCGATCGGCACCGATTCCGCCGACGAGCGTGTTGGCTCCGCGGGCACCGATGAGCGTGTCGTCGCCTTCGCCACCGTCGAGCTGGTCGTCGCCGAAGCCCGCCACCAGGAAGTCGTTGCCGCCCAGACCGACCAGGACGTCGTCGCCCGGTCCGCCGTGGAGGATGTTGCGGCCTTCGGTGCCGGTGATGGTGTCGTTGCCGAAGCCGCCTTGGACGAAGCCGGACGAGGTGATGGTGTCGTTGCCCGGGCCGCCGAGCACGCGGACCGGAACGCTGGCGTCGACGTCGATCGTGTCGGCCAGCTCGCGTCCGGCTATGCGGATCGCACGGACGTCTTCGACGGCGAAGGTGTCGACGGTGCCGTTGACGTCGACGGTGATGGTGCTGTCGACCTGGGTGACGGTGATGGCGTTTTCAACGCCGGCATCGCCCGCGACACGGAGCATGCCGAACGACGACAGGTCGGCGGCCAGCAGCTTTCGGCCTTCGAGGCCTTCGAATAGCGCGTTGGAGTTCACTGCGATTCCTCTCGCAAAAGGGTGTGCCGGCCTGAGGTCGAACGCCGAAGCGGCATTCGAGAGGGGCCCGCTGGCCGGTCACGGATTTAAACGCTCCGGCCACGCCGGCTATTGCTGACGCGCACGAAAAAGCCCCACCTCTAGGGTGGGGCCTGCATTTTCCCCGAAGATCGAGAGCCTTTGAATCAGTAGCCCAAATCGAAGCGGACGTTGGTCAGCTCGCCCATCGTTTCGAGTTCGATGCGTTCAACCTTGACGACGTTGTTGTCGTTGGGCAGGCCGAAGGCGTCTGCATCGCGGAAGGCGACGAAGTCGAGGCCGTGGAACTTGCCGGGCTCCATCGCGGGCAGCGTCGCGCCGTAGCGGCCGTTGACCCAGATCCGCGTGCCCGCCGGCCAGGCGGTGTTGCCGAGGTTGATCACCTCGATGCGGTTCTTGCCGTGCATGACCTTGGCCCGAGCGGCGGCGTGGCCGACGACTTCGAGCGACTCGGGAAAGAGTGGTAGCGCCTTGGCCGAGGCGAGCTGGGCGGAGAGCTCGACTTCGTCCTCGCCGAAGTTCGGCAGCGCCCGGGCGGTCTCCGTGGTCGGCCGGGCCGCATCAGAGTCGGACGAACATCCGCTGGCCATAATCATCGCCGCCACCAGCAGCGCCAGCGGCGGATAGACGTTGAGGATCAGGCGAAGCGACTTGCGAACCGACAGAGGCAGGGCAGCGATCATGCTGTTCTTATCGGACGAAGGCAGCAACGCTCATCAACGCAATCCGTCATCCTGAGCGAGCGGAGCGAGTCGAAGGACCTCGCCTTGTCATCGGTGCCAAGTCAGGCGAGGTCCCTCGACTGCGCTCGGGATGACGGATGAGGCGGTGTCGAGGGCCCAACGTGTCGACGTTACTTGGCACCGGTTAGAGTGACGTCATGTCTGAGCCGATCGGCAACCTCTGCCTCGTCCTGCACGGCCACCTGCCGTACGTGCTGTTCCACGGCGACTACCCGCACGGCGAGGCGTGGCTCTACGAAGCGGCGGCCGAGACATACCTGCCTGTGCTCGACATGATCGGCGAGGTCGCGCTCCTGCAGAAGCGGCCGGCCATCACGATCGGGCTGATGCCGGTGCTGCTCGAACAGCTCGCCCACGACCGCTTCAAGACCGGCTTCGTCAAGTACCTCCACGCCCGCATCGACAAGGCGAAGGATGACCGCCGCGAGTTCGAGGCCGACGGCGACAAGCACTCTGCGTATCTCGCCAGCCGCTGGGAAGAGTGGTTCGGCGAGCGGCTGGCTCAGTTCGAGCGTATCGGCAAGGACATCCCGGGCGAGTTCGCCAAGCGCTTCGCCGAGGGACACGTCGAGCTGCTGACGAGCAATGCCACGCACTGCTACATGCCGCTGGTCCTTAACGACCAGATGCTCGCCGCCCAGATGGCCTGCGGCACGGCGACCAGCGCGAAGCACCTCGGCAAGAAGCCCTCGGGCATGTGGCTTCCCGAGTGCGCGTATCGCCCACACTGGCCACACTGGATGCCGAGCGTGCTGTTCGACAACGCCCGCGATCGTCCCGGCGTCGAGACGTTCATGGAGCAGCAGGGCATCACGCACTTCTTCGTCGAGAGCCACCTCGTCCAGAACGCGACACCGATGGGGCATCGCCACGACGGCAACTTCTACCTCGGTGCCGGCGGACGCGACGGCGGGAACGACACGCTCGAACCCGTCGGCGTGGCCAGCGAGCCACGCGACGCATCCGTCCACGCCTTCGCCCGGCACCCGAAGGTCAGCGAACAGGTCTGGTCCGGCTCCATCGGCTATCCCGCCAACGGCAAGTACCTCGAATTCCACCGCAAACGCGGCGAACGCGGCCTGCGGTACCACAAGATCACCAGCACCAAGACGCCGCTCTCGGCCAAGGACCCGTACTACCCCGACGACATCCCGTCGCTCATCCACGAGCACGCCAGCCACTTCTGCGACACGGTGCGCTCGACCCTGTGGGACTACAACCGGTTCACGGGACGACGCGGGACGGTGGTCGCCAGCTTCGACGCCGAGCTGTTCGGCCACTGGTGGTTCGAGGGTCCGCGGTTCCTGCGCGACGTCATCCTGAACCTCGCCGGCGACGAGCACGTTCGCCTGTCGACCGCCAGCGAAGTGCTCGAACGCGATCCAGCCGACAAGGTGATGCGGCTACCCGAGGGCTCCTGGGGCGAGAACGGCGACCACACGGTCTGGGCCAACGACAGTGTGAAGTGGTGGTGGGAGATCGAGTACCGCGCCGAGGGCGAGTTCCTCAAACAGCTCCACGGCCTGCCTTGGCAAACGAACGCCGAAGTCCGCGTCCTCCTCGAAAAGGCTGGCCGACAACTGCTGCTGCTCCAGGCCAGCGATTGGGCGTTCGTGATCCACACGGGCGGCGCGGTCGACTACGGCATCCAACGCATCGCCGACCACGCCACCAACTTCGGCCGCCTCGTCGACGCCGCCGGTCACGTCGCGACGGGCGGCGAGCTGAGCGAAGTCCAAAGGGTCGAGATCGCCAACGCGGACGCGCACGACGTCATCTTCCAGGAGATCGACCTGAATTGGTGGATGTGACCACACGCGAGACGCCTGCTCTCTGTGTCACTTGGGCGACGTGTGCTGGCTGCCGTCCGACTCTGCGCTGACAAGCTGGAACTTGATCCGGTTGACAAAAAGCTGCCTTCGGCGACGCTGCACCCGCGGCGGATGACCGGCGAGGGGCGTGTGTTCCATCGCGGCGGTTCTTTCTCTCGCCGCCGACGACGGGACCGATCATGCAGCGACTTCATTCCAACGGCCGACCGACCACGCGCGCCCGCTCTGAACAGCTCGAGCACCGCCGGCTCCTGGCGGGCCTGCAGGACCTCATCGGGCTCCAAGCCCCTCCCGTGCCCGCAGCTGCCTCCGACGCCGATGCGGTCCGGGTCGAGCTCGACGCGGCCGCACGTTTCAACTTGGCGGTCGATCAGACGCTGGCGGACCTGCACTGGCTGGCCAACACGTTCGATGCGGACACCGTCGCGTCGCTGGAGAAGGTCGACACCAGCCTGCTCACCACACTTGCCCGCGCCGAGCGGGACGGCACCACGTTCGACCAAGCGACCGACGGCGGCGGGGCCTTCTCCTCGATCTACCTTTCGGGCGAAGACGGTCCGCTCGTCTCGATCGACACCGACGATGCCGACGGCCTAGCCGATCGACTCGGCAACCTCGGCTTCGAGGTGGCCGGCTTCTTCCAAGGGGCAGCAGGTGGCGTGGTCGACGTCTACACGACCCTCGGCAGGCTTTCAGAGTTGGCACGCGTCGAGGGCGTCGAGTCGGTGGAGGCTCAGGTGATTCCGCGGACGTCGGCCGGCTCGGTCCAGAACCAGTGGCGTGGGATTGCCGACGTCGACTTCCTTCAGCAGGTCGTTCCCGGCAGCGACGGCACGGGCATCGACTACGGCATCCTGAGCGACACGATCAACCAGGTCGGCGGCGGCATTGCCGCTAGCCAGGCGACGGGCGACCTGCCGCCGAGCAGTCGCATCACGATTCTCGACGACAACATCGGCGGGTCGACTCCGTCCGACGAGGGCCGGGCGATGGCGGAACTGATGTTCGACATCGCGCCGGGAGCAGACATCCTCTATCACACGGCCTTCCGCGGACAGGCGAACTTCGCCAGCGGCATCACCGACCTCGCCGCGGCCGGCGCGGATGTGATCGTCGACGACATCACCTACCTCAGCCAGGCCGCGTTCCAGGACGACATCGTCGCCCAGGCGGTCGACAACGTCGTCACGAACTTCGATATCCCCTACTTCAGCAGCGCGGGCAACGCGAACAACCGGACCTACTTCGCCCAGTTCAACGAGGGCCCAGTCGACGACAACTTCCACGACTTCTCGCTGGGCGGAAACGACCAAGGCCTGACCTTCACGCTCCAGCCCGGTGCAACCATCACGAGCGGCCTGCAGTGGAGCAATCCGCTCGGCGGGGCGACGCGCGACTTCACGCTCCGCGTCTTCGAATCCAACTCCGGCAACGTTCTCGTTACCGACGGCGCCAACGACATCGGCAGCGACCCGTACGAGCGGGTCAGCTACACCAACAACACCGGCAGCGCTCAGACCGTTGCCCTCGACGTATTCTACAGCATCGGTGCCGGCGAGCCGGATGAGCTGCTCTTCATCAACACGTTCACCAGCGGCAACGTCGCCTTCGTCGACAACGACTTTGGCGGGCCCAGCATTTACGGCCACCACAACAGCCAATTCGGCTTCGGCGTCGGTGCGGTGGCTGCCACGCAGACGAACGTCATTCAGGGCTTCAGCAGCCTCGGCGGCATTCCGACGCGGTTCGACGTCAACGGCAACCCGATCAACATCACCCGTCAGCAGCCCGCCTTCGTCGCGGCCGATGGCATCAGCAACACGTTCTTCGGCAACGGCAACCTCTTCTTCGGCACCAGCGCCGCAGCACCCAACGCGGCCGCGGTCGCCGTGCTGATGCAGGAAGCCGCCGGCGGTCCTCGATCGCTGCCGTTCAACCAGGTCAACTCGATCCTGCGCGCCACCGCGGTGGACATCGGCCCGCTCGGCTTCGAGCCGACCTACGGCTCAGGCCGAATCGACGCGCTGCCCGCAGTCGTCGCGGCCAACAACCTCGGCAGGGCCGAACGCTTCATCGAGCTGAACAACTTCGGCGGTGCCACCAGCTCGACCGATGTCACCAGCAACACCGACATCGAGTCCTTCGAGTGGGGCGTCGATCGCGGCGACGCGACCACACGGTTCGAAGTCGATCCTGACTTCGATGTCGGCGTCATTTTGCTCAACGGCGACCCGGACATCGACGGCAACACCACCGTGCTCTTCCACCAGGATCTCACCGGCGGATCGACCGGCGGATTCGTCAGTCGCACCGGCCCGGCCAACACGCGCGTGGCCACCATCGTCTACCCGCGGGTGAGCGTCAGTGGTCTTTCGGCGGCCAACAACGACCTGAACGTCAGGATCTCCCAATCGCCGACGCCGTTGCTCACACCCCTTTCATCGAACGGCGCAGGCGCTTACGTCCGCGACGACACGCTCTCAACCGACTACGACCCTGACTGGTTCGCCTTCACCACGCCTGGCACGCTCGCGCCAAGCGGCAACGTCTCCTTCAGCCTCACCCGCAACGCCGGCCTCGATGCAGTCCTCAGCGTCTACGAGCCCAACGGCACGCTCGTCGCTCGTATCGACGACGGCGCGACGGGTGGCAGCGAAGAAGCCACGCTTCAGCTCGATCCCGGCTCGCCGTATCGCGTCCTCGTCAGGTCCTTCCGGGGCCAGAGCAATGGCGACTATCGCCTGGTCATCCAGCCTGAGATCGACCTGCCCGACGATCTGGTCACCTTCGCCGCCGACACCGCTGCGGTGACCTCGCTCATCCCCTTCGGCCCCACCGGCACGAGCCCGAACGCGCAAGGGGTGCAGACCTTTTTCGACTCCGACAGCGACGTGTTCGGCTACTTCTTCGGCGCGATTCCCGAACTGGGCAACACGATCACCGTCGATACCGACGGCACCAGCTTCGACACCGTGCTGGGTGTTTACGCGCTGGACGACTCCTTCGGCGCGCTCGGCCGATTGGTCGGGTTCAACGACGACATCGACGGCGCAAACAACCGGCAGAGCCGCGTGACCTTCACGGCCGAGCCGGGCACGCGTTACATGGCACTGGTCTCGCCGTTCAGCAACTTCGTCAACGACGAGCCCGTCATCAACGTCGACTATGGCAGCGGTCCGGCCAACATCACGCCGATCATGCTCGATATCGACGGTGACGGCTCAGCCTCGCCCGCACCCATCGCCCCCGGCGGCGATGCGAGCTTCTTCAGCTTTGTCGCGCCGTCCGGTTCCATCGGAACGGGATCCGTCACCTTCCGCGACGGCAACTTCGACGGCGACCTCTACGTCTTCGACGCCAACGGCAACCTCCTCGGCGGCGACTCGAACGGCAACGCCAACGACGAGACCGTCAACCTCACCGGCCTCGTGGCGGGCGACACCTACCACATCACCGCAATCCCCGAGGACTTCGACAGCCTGCTCTTCACGGGCGGCAACATCGAAGTGAGCCTCGACATCATCCTTCCTCCCCCGCCTGCGCCGACGACCGATCCGGATCTCGTTCCGGGCGACGACTCTGGCGAATCCGACAGCGACAACATCACCAACAACCCCGACGGTATCCTTTCGATCGCCTCGTTCGCCTCCGGGCCGACCGAAGGTCGCTTCGTTCGCCTCTACCGCGACGGCGTCCTGGTGGCAGGGCCGACGGAAGTGCCTGTCGGCTTTGACTCGTTCGTCCTCGACGACACGGGCCCACTACCCGACGGCACCTACGTCTACACCACGACCGCCGCCAACTCGGAGACCGGGCCTGAGAGCAACTTCAGCGATTCGACGACCATCACGATCGACACGCAAGGCCCGCAACAGGAAGCGTTCCAGTTCAACTTCGATGATGGTCCCGGGAACCAGAACTTCTTCGTCGACTTCAACGAGGGAACCTTCGATTACCTCGTCGACGACATCGTCGTCACCAACACCACCCTCGGCCAGGTGTTCCCGACCAGCGACTTCGCCCTGAATCAGACACCCGGCAATGCGATCGCTGACCTCTTCTACGACCCGACCGCCGCAGGCGACTTCCTGCCCGACGGCAACTACGAGCTCACCATCGACGCCGACCGTCTGACCGACGTCGCCGGCAACGGGAACGATCCGTTCTTCGCCGAGTTCTTCTTCCTCAACGGCGACGCCAACCGCGACCGCACCGTCGACCTGGCCGACTTTGGCATCCTGCGTGCCAACTTCGGCACCAGCAGCCCAACTCGTTTCAGCGAGGGCGACTTCAACTACGACGGCACCGTCGACCTCGCCGATTTCGGCATCCTCCGCGCAAGCTTCGGCACCACGCTCGTCGACCCCAACGCCGTCTCCCTCTTCGACGAAGATGCGGCAGGCAGGTCGAGAGGTCTCTTCGCGTAGACTCGCTGCGATGCGTGTGGTCGACCTCGGCATCCTCGCCTATCGCGATGCCTGGGATCGGCAGCAGGATCTCCACGCGGAGGTCCTCGGCGGGGCAGACGAGGCCATCCTCCTCGTCGAGCACCCGCACGTCATCACCGTCGGCCGGCGGGCGGAGGTCGGTAAGTCGCATATTCTCGCGACGCCCGTCGAGCTGCGCCGGCTGAACGTCGACGTCGTCGAGACTGATCGTGGCGGCGACGCGACCTACCACGGGCCGGGGCAACTCGTCGCCTATCCGATCGTGCGGCTGGCGGACCATCAGATCAGCGTCGGCAGCTACATGAAGCGGCTCCAGCAAGCCGTCGTCGACGTGGCGGGACGATTCGGCATCCAGGCGCGTCTCGAATGCGGCTTCCCCGGCGTCTGGGCGGACGATCCGAAAGTCGACGCCGGGGCAAAGCTCTGTGCCGTGGGCGTGCGCGTGAAGAAGGGCGTTACGCTCCACGGCCTGGCGCTTAACGTCGAGCCAGACATGAGCAAGTTCGACCTGATCGACCCGTGTGGCCTGGGGCGACCGGTGACGAGCATGCACCGGCTGCTCAAAGACCGGTGTCCGTCGATGGCGGCGCTGAAGCCGATGCTGGTCCGGCGACTTTGCCAGCGCATTACGTTGCACGACGCCGACGGTGAGTCATCATGTCCGACGTGAGCCCCGGCCCGACCGCACCTGCAGACGCCCTCGAGCCGCCGCTTCCTTACCAACCGCCGCCGACCGACGGCCTGCAACGCACGCTCGACGGCCGCCTCGGCGACGGCTGGTGGCTCGTGCTGCCGATGGCGGTGTTTCTCATTCTGCTGGCTTTCGTGCCGCAGGTCACCAGTTGGCTCGGACTGGGCGACTTCGCCGGCTACGTCGCGGCCTATGTCGCCCGCACGCTCATCGTCGGGGCGATCCTCATCTGGCTCTGGCGTCGCCTGATGGCCGAGGTCGAGTGGACGCACCTCGGCACGGCAACGATCTTCGGCCTCGTCGGGACGGTCCAGTGGATCGGCTGCGACAAGCTGCTGCTCGCCGCCCAGGAGACCGTCGCACCCGATCCCGAGTCGGCCTGGCGGCTGCCGTTCTGGATCCTCGGCACGGTCGACCCGGAGGACGGGTACAACCTGTTCGAGCAGATCGAATCGCCCCTCTGGCTGGTGCTCTTCATCGTCGTTCGTTTGCTCGGCCCGGTGCTGGTCGTGCCGGTGATGGAAGAGCTGTTCTGGCGCGACTGGCTATGGCGCGGCATCATCGCCCCGAGCAACTATCGCCTGGCCAAGGTCGGGGAGTGGGACGCGACGGCCTTCATCGTCACGAGCCTCGCCTTCAGCGTCGTCCACCCGCAACGCCTCGTCGCCGTGATCTGGGGCCTGCTTGTCGCGTGGCTGCTCGTCAAAACGCGGAGCCTGGGTGCGATCATCTGGATGCACGCGGTGACGAACCTGCTGCTGGGAATCTGGGTGCTCAGCGCCGAGCCGCTCTTCGGGCTGGAGAACGAGTGGTACTTCTGGTGACGCGAACGCGACTGGTCAAGCGATTCCTTCCAAGACGCCGCGACGCCAGCCGCGGATTCCGAGGGGCAATTTCCTCGTCACCGAATCCGCGGCTAGCGCCGCGGCGTCGAGCAGATTCGTCGTCGTGCGCAGTGCCTCCTAGACCTCTACCCCCATGCCCGAACTCGACCGACTCCTGGAAGATCCGCGTCTGGTCGCGTTCTGGGACTTCAACGAAGAGGCCGGCAGCCAGCGCCGTGCACGTGTTGGACGCGGCGCCTTTCCGCTGAACGAGATAAACGGGATCGTCGCGACGGTTGACGACGCACCGCTGGGCGGGCGAGCGGTGACGTTCGACAACGACGCGTATCTCGGGCTGCCCAACGCCGAGGCCGGCGACCTCGACATCAGCGGTCCTGATGCCGCCGTCAGCATGTTTGCCGTCGTCCGGATGCGCAAGGTCACCCGCGGCGGAACCGTGGCAGGCATGTGGTACGAGGGCCTCGGCCCAGGCGACGACTCGGGGACGCGGCAGTACGCGTTGCTGCTCGACATGAACCTCTACGGCGGGGCCAAGCGCGTCACGCCGCACGTCTCCAGCGAAGGCGGCGCGACGCGTCGTGCCGATGGATCGCTTTTGCCCTGGTGCGTCGACTACGCCGCCACCGTCGAGGAGTACCCGGCCGACCGGTGGTGCACGATGGGCATGACCTACGACGGCAAGTCCATCACCGCCTTCCTCGACGGCGTCGCTGAGCCCCGGACTGTCGATCCGGAGGCGGACAACCGGTCCGATCCGTACTTCACGAACGAAGGCCGCGGCGGCGGGCATCGCGGCATCAACCCGTTCCACCACGGCCGGGGCATCTTCCGCTACGACCCGGTCAAGCACGCCGAGACCAAGCCCGCCGGCCCGAGCGACTTCGTCGTCGGCGCCCGCTGCGTCCGCGGCCGCCATGGGGCAGAACCCCTCGACGGTGCCCTAGCCGGTCTTGCCGTGTTTGATGCGTCACTCACGCCAGAAGAGATGCTCGCCCTGCACCGTGCGAGTCTGACGTAAGCGGCGAATGGGGCTCGAACCCACAACATTCAGCTTGGAAGGCTGACGCTCTGCCAATTGAGCTACCGCCGCGCTGAAGGGAGCATAGCACGAATCACCGGCCGACGATCAGGCGGGCGACATCGGCGAGGCTCGTCGCATGGTGGTCGGGTTCGACCGAGGACTTCGCGTCCGCGGCGGGGCTGCGGGGAAGGCCGGCGGGCGTGAAGAGGATCGTTCGGCAACCGGCGGCGTGGCCGGCTTCGATGTCGCGCGGGGCGTCGCCGACCATCCAGCTGGCAGAGAGGTCAATGCTGAGCTGGTCGCGGGCGTCGAAGAGCATTCCGGGCTTCGGTTTTCGCCGGTCGCTGTCGCGGTCGAAATCCGGATGGTGCGGGCAGAACAGCTGCAGGTCGAGCATGGCGTTCGCGTTGTCGGCGACCAGCAGTTCCGCCATCCGCGCATCGACGCGACGGACGGAATCCTCGTCGAACTTGCCGCGGGCGACGCCGCTCTGGTTGCTGACGACCACGGTCGCGAAACCCGCGTCTCGTACTGCTGCGACACACTCGGCCGCGCCGGGCATCAGCTCGACCTCGTCGGGATCGCCCAGGTAGTCGACGCCAACGATCAGCGTGTTGTCACGATCAAAGAAGACGGCCGGCCGGGGCTTGCTCATGACAGCAGCTCGCCCGAGTGGTGGACTTGGACGACGTCGCGCGTCTCGTGGCAGACCGCAGAGAGTCGGCCGCGGGGCATGAACGCGCCCGTGTCCAGGAGCGTCAGTGCCTCGCCGAAGATGACCGAGCCTGGCTGGCGGATCAGTTCTGAGGCGTGGAGGTAGTTGTCGGTCGGCGTGTGCCCGGAGTAGCAGGGACGCTGCCAGAGCTTCGGCGTGGTGATCTGCCGCGAGCCGAAGCGGCCCCAGATCGACTCGTAGCGCAGGTGCGGATCGCGTTCGAGTTGATCGCCGTCATCCGGGTAATCGGGAGGCCAGGCGGCGTGGGCGACGAAGAAGTCGCCGGCGTCGACCATGCCGGGCAGCGAGCGGAAAAAGTCACGGTGCCGTTGCGGGATGGCCTCGCGCACGCTGTCGAGCCAGCGGCCGTCGCCGTCGCCCGTGAAGCCGTAGCTCTCGAGCGTCTCGGGCAGGCCTTCGCTCCAGAACATGCGGGCGGCCTCGTCGCAGATGCCCTCGTCGACGGTTCCGCCGAGGTTCGGACCGCTGGCGAAGGACTCGCCGCTGAGGATCATGTCGAAGATGTCGTCGTGATTGCCACGCGTGCAGGTGGCTTTGCCGGCCTCGGCGAGGTCGATGAGTCGGTCGACCACGCCGCGTGTGTCGGGACCGCGATCGCAGTAGTCGCCCGTGAAGTAGAAGCTGGCGTCGGCGTCACGGTTTTGGATCGTGCGCACGAGGACGTCCAGCGGTCCGCTCATGCCGTGGATGTCGCCGACGACCCATCGCAAGTCGCACGCTACGCGGGCCGAGATGAGGCCAACAATGCTGCGTGAGCGACTCGACCGATGACGTGATGGAAACGCCCGCCGGCTGGACCCGCAACGGACCGACGCTTGTGCGGACGTTCAAGTTCAAAGACTTCACGCGGACGATGAGCTTCGTCAACGCGGTCGCCCACGTCGCCAACGCGGCCGATCACCATCCGGACCTGCTCGTCAGCTACGGCAAGTGCGAGGTGACGCTGAGCACCCACGACGCGGGAACGGTGACGCCCAAGGACGTCGTGCTGGCAATGAGCATCTCGAAGCTGCCCGAGTTTTAGAGCGGCCCGCGTCGTAGAATCGACGTCGTGGACTTCCTCAAAGGCATCGGCGGCAAGATCGCGGGCGGCGTGGTGGCGCTCCTGGTGATCGTCGCGGCCATCGCCTTCTGGCAGGCCGGGCCGGAGGGACGCGATGCCTTCTTCGACAACGGCGGAAAGATCCTCGCGTGGAGCCTCGTCACGCTGCTGGCCCCGTGGGCGTTGTTTTTTGTGGTCGTGTGGGTGGCGAGGCAGGACTCGAACGGAGCGGGCGTCGCACTGGTCGGCGGTTTGACGGGGCTGGAACTTTTGGGCCTGTGGTGGATGTTCGATTTCGAGGTCGGCGGCGGTGTCGCCATCGGCTTCTTCGCTGTCGCGGCCCTGTTCGCGGCGGCCTACAACGCGCTCGCGTGCGACTTCGTGGCAGATCGCCTTGTCGGATAAATCGACCGATCACAAAAGGCCTGCCCGACGTACCACCAGGTGCGGACACGACGAAGAATGTGGCAGATTCTGACACACTTTCGTCTGTCGCCCACCGGCGTCGCGCTGTACGCTGGTGGGGTCCGGGAGATCGCTCTTGGGCCATGACACGAGACCCGCCCGCATGACGCACGCGGAGGCCTAGATGCCCGAAGATTCACGAACGAGTCGAGGCCAGCAACCGGCGACCGGTACACCCGTGGCCGAAGGGCATCGTGTGGCCGAATGGGTGCTTGACCGCATGCTCGGCCACGGCACGTTCGGCGACGTCTGGCTTGCCCACCATCACATCTGGGCCGACCAGCAGGCCGCCGTGAAGCTGCCGCGTGATCCGGCCTACGTGCGGGCGCTGCGTCGTGAGGGCGTCAATGCCCACCGGCTGGACCATCCGAACATCGTCAAGGCCCTCGGCATCGACCCGTATGCGGAGCAGCCGTACCTCATCATGGAGTACGTGCCCGGCACCACGCTGCGGGACGTCATGAAAGACGGCAGGCTCAGCGTGGCTGACGCGACCAGCGTCCTGCAGCAAGTCCTGTCGGCCCTCGGGCACGCACACGAGCGCGGCATCGTCCACCGCGACGTGAAGCCCGAAAACGTGCTCATCCACGAGGCCGCCTTGGCCGGCGGGGCGAGCGGCGGGCTGTCAATGCCCGGGCTGGTCAAGCTCACCGACTTCGGCCTAGGTCAGGCAGAACTCCAGGCACGCGACGCCGCGACCAACAGCATCGTCTTCTCGACCGACGCACAGCAGTCGCCAAGCCTCGCCGGCAGCCTCGACTACATCGCGCCCGAAGTGAAAGCCGGCAAGCTCGCCGACGGACGGGCGGACCTCTACGCGTGCGGCGTCATGCTCTTCGAGATGCTCGTCGGCGAGCGTCCGGCGGGAACCGATGTGCCCTCCGACGTCCGCGGCGACGTGCCGGCCTGGGTCGACGACGCGTTCCGCCAGAGCTACGCCCGCCTCGATCGCCGCTTCGCCGACGCTGCCGCCTTCGCCGCGGCCCTTGGCGAGCGAGCGGCCCCGACCGACCGGGCCGTGCCGGTCGAAACGAAGCAGGGCGAGTGGACGATCCGCAACGTCGATGCCGAGCGGCGACGCTCGCTGGGCGACGGGCACGCGTGCGGTGCGTGCGGTGCCCGCGTCGACGCTGACGACCAGTTCTGCATGAGCTGCGGCCGGCAACTCGTCGACAACGTCCGCCGTTGCGGCCGATGCGGCTCGTTCCCGGCTCGCGACGACGCCTACTGCATGTTCTGCGGCAGTTCCCTGTCACCCGCTGGATAGTGCTTTTTCACCGTTTTCTGCAGGAAACCAGCCATGGCCGTTCTGCAACTCATCGCTCTGACCATCGCCGTCGTGGTGCTTGCGCTCGTCGCAGCGCAGCTGATCGCGGTGACGCTGGCAGTGACGATCGGCCTGGTCGGTGGGCTGGTGCGGTTCCTCGGCATGCTGCTCATGCTCCCGTTCCGACTCGTCGCAGGGGCGACGTCGCTCGTCTCCGTGGGTGGTCCAGAAGAGCCGCTTGAGCTCGGGTCGAGCTGCCCAGACAAACATTGCGTTTGCACCAACCCGGCTTCTGCGCGGTTCTGTAGACGGTGCGGCCGATCGCTGCCAAGTCCGCTTGCCTGACGCTTTTCCCGGATTTTTCGATGATTCCGACGCTCGACATCCTCACCGGCCCGCTGGCCTCGGCAGAGGCGGCGGTCTTCATCCTCTTCGCCGCGGGTGTCACCGCGATGACGGCCTTCGCGTTCGTGCTGTGGGTCGGCTGGGTCTGCATCAAGGGCATCCTCGTCCTCGTGCTCAAGCTCGGCATCTGGCCGGGTGCCAAGCGGCGTGAGGTGACGTCGCACAAGCGGCACGCTTGCCCAGACCCCGTCTGCCGGGCCGTCAATCCCGAGCACGCCACCTATTGCCGGCATTGCGGCCGCATGCTCTCCCGCGGCTTCCATCGGTCGCCCGAGGTCGCCGGTGCCTGAGGCCAAGCCGTTGACCGTTAAAGAGATCGGATCAAGACAGCGAGGCGGTTTGAAGCTGTCGGAGGAGGCGTTGCTGACCACGCTCGATCGGCCGGCGCACCCGTCGCTGGTGCCAACGACGATGCGGACGCTGCTCCTGGGCCTGATCGGCTTCGGGGTCGTGACCGCGATCGCCAACGCGTTTCGCCTGATCCGGGCCGATGCCTGGCGGAGCGATCGGCTGGACGACGTGACCCGCTGGCTCGACATCCGTGGCCTGTCCAAGGTTCGGCCGACCAGCACGAGTGCACGCTGGTGCGGCCGGATGGCCATCGTAAGCGGTTTCCTGGCAATGGCTTCTGCATTCGCCTTTTACTTCGCCGAGCGCGGCGACCTGTGGCAGCTCTGGTTCATCGACCCGTTCCGCGGACCCGAGCCCACGGCGGCGCTGATGGCGTTCCTGGGCTTCGTCTCGCTGGCCCACGTGCTTGTCTGGATCGGTGCGAACCTGCATGCCGTTTCCGGGCAACGGTTTGTGAATGAGCTTCGAGAGCAGCTCGGCTGGCCCAGTGACGAGCGGCCGGTAGCCTGGCGGTGGGGCCTTTCGCCCGTCCCAGCCGTCGCGGCGGCCCTCCTGGGCTACGTCGGCGTGCTCTGGGCTGTGCCTATGTTGCTGGCAGCCAACGTGTTGCGATTGGCCGTTCAACGCGACGACCGTCGCCTGCTGTCGGACATCGGGACGATTCTGCGGGGCGAGATGGGCAACCCGACGCTCCCGCCGGTGCACCGGATCAAGCGGTGTCCGCTGACCAACTGCCGGGCCGATTTGACGGCTGATGCCGCGTTCTGTCCGCGGTGTGGGCGGTCGGTCGGGCAGGCGGAGGCCTTCGCCTAAACTGCCGCCGAATGGGTCACGCGGTTTTCCTCCTGTCCGTCGCTGGTTGGGTATGGGCCGGTACCCTGCTGCTACTGCTGGCTGTCCGTAGAACCTCCACGAGGGACCCGAGTTGAACCCGGCCGAGACCAACTCCGCCGTCGCGCGGGCCAAACGTCAGCGCGAGCTCGAACGCCGAACCGTCGGGCACCTCCTCGCGATGATCAGCGGCCGCGAAATGGTCGCCGTGACCTCGACGGGCCTGCGACCCGTCTCCGCGCTCCAGCCGAAACTCGTCCGTTGGAACCAAGCCAAGGCGATCAAGGAGGCGCTCGTCTCGGCGGGCAATCCCGACTTCGATCTGCAGGACGCCATGCCGCTCGGCGAGGGCATCGACCTCTCGCTGGGCCGGCAGGTGCTGATGGCGTTTCGCCAGCCAGTCGGGCAGGTGCGCTTCGTCTCGCTCCCACAGTTCGAAGACCTGGCTCGCGACCGCGACCCGAGTCCCATCTCGGCCGATGACATTCGCCAGCGCATGCAGGACGTGCCTCAACCCGGCGACAACGAGACGCCATCGAGCGAGTTCGGCGGGCCGATGACGCTGATTCTCTTTGCCGGCGGCGGATTTTCCGACGACGCACGCCGCGTCGCCAAGACCTTCGTCGACGGGCCACCGACGATCCTCATCGAGCCCGACGATGTCGGCGGCTTCACCATCACCGCACCCGACGCCGCGGCCGCGCTCGCTGCGACTTTCAACCCGGAAAGCCTCGACGGCCAAGTCGATCGCGTGGGCGAGGCGTTGGAGCGGCGGCGCGTCGACCTCCTCACGGGCGGCGTCGCCCTGGATGCCGTTGCCGAAGAGACAAAGCTTCCGCTGCCGCTGGTCGAGCGTGCCGCCGCGCGCTGGGCCGATCGTTCTGGCGAGCCGCTGCGGGTGAAGACGATCGCGGGCGTCCCGTCGCTTTTCCGGGACGCGAGCTTGGAACGCCCGGATTCGTCGGCCCGATCGGCCGGGGCATCGGGTACCATTGCCGTCATGGACCGGGTCCGCCGACTCCTGGGCAAGGGCGTTTCTGTGGAGAAGCGTCTGGCCGCCCTCGCCGAGCAACGCGCGGCTCTGTCTCGCCAGCGCGACCGGCAGTACGACGAGATGGCCCGCCTGGAAGACCGCGAGCGCGAGCTGCGGGACGCGTTCCAGAATGACGACTCGGAGAACGCCAAGCGTCGCATCACCAGCCAGACGCTCCAGCTGCGCAAGGACATCGACCGCCGGCGTCAGACGGTGTCGATGCTCAACCAGCAAATCAACGTCGTCGGCACGCACCTGCACAACCTGGAGCTCGCCCGCGCCGGTTCGGCCGCGGGCAAGCTGCCCAGTGCCGAAGAACTCGCCGACGACGCCGCCAAGGCCGAGGAAGTCCTCGCCGAGCTGCAGGTCAGCAGCGAGCTCGCCGACGAACTCGCCGGCCAAGCCGCCGGCACGTCGACGACCCTGTCCGCCGAGGAGCAAGCCCTCTACGACGAACTCGCCGCCGACACCGACCCGACCGACGACGAGGCCAACAAGCCCGCCTTCACCCGCGAAATCCCCGTCACCCCCAAGGCGACCACCCCGACGCCGACTGTCCCCGCGGAAGAAGAACTCGCCGAAGAACCCGCACCAACCCCCGCCGCCCCCGAACGCACCCGCCAAGCCGAACCCGGCTAACCCTCCGACCTTCCGGCTTCCTCCTTCAAGCTTTCCGACTCCGTGGCCCTCATCGACCGACTCTTCGGCCGCAACAAGACCCTCAGCCAGCTCTCGCGCGGCGAGCTGAGGCGGGAGGAGATTCTGCTTGGCAAACGACGCGACAAGCTCTTTGCCCGCGTCGACGAACTGGCCAAGGCCAAGCACGAGATCTTTCGCCAAGGCAAGCAGAGCAGCTCGCCCGAGCTGCGTCGCAGCCTGGCCCAGGACTTCGAGCTCAAGACGCAGGAGCAGCTCATGGCGGCCCGCGAGCTGAACCTGCGGAGCAAGGAACTCATGACCGTCGCGCGGCTGCGGATGGTCCGCGAGAACCAGGCCAACGGCGCCGGCTCAGGCCGACTCAACCTGACCGCACGCGACATGGCCAAGGTCGGCACGTGGCTTGAGAACGATGCCGTCGGCCAGGAGATGTACGCCGAGCGGCTCGACCAGCTTCTGGACATCGGCAGCGACGCCGACCGCGACGCGATCGCCGGCATCCAGCTCGACAAGGCCGGCAGCGACCTGATGCACCTCTGGGAGCAGCTCGACGCCGGCACGATGGAAGAGGACGAGGCCTACGAACAAGCCGAAGAAGTGACCCGCCGCCGCGCCGGCGGCGGCCAGGCGAAGCCTGAAGCGGGCTAATCATCCGCAATTCCAGTCGAAGCGATGATCACACGACCAGACACCTTCGGCTTAATTGTCAAACTGCTTTAACTGAACTCTGGTGCCACTTCATCCTTTGAGGTGGCGGGACAGAACACTGCAAGGATGAAGTGGCACCAGGCCCGAAGCGGGCTAATGCGTCGCGACTCCAATCGAAGCGATGATCACACGCTGGCGTATCTGAGCTTTGATTGCAAATAATCTCGATACGTTCTACCGATCGACACGTCATCTGGTGCCACTACATGAATTGTAGTGGGGACGACTCAATCGACGGGTCAATTCGCTTAGTAATGTCGCACGGCGACGACACAGTCATCAGAAGTGCAACTTGAATCTGTCACTGCGAGTCATGCGCAATGATGTGTGTTCGCAGCCCATTGTGCGTGATTTCAAGTTAGAATGATTGATTTCTGGCGAAGCCGCTGGGCAGAGCGAAGCGTAGCCCCGGGCTCGGGCACAGACCCGGGGCGACGCGTCGCTCTGCCCAACGGCTTCGTATAAAGTGCAAACAGCGGGTGTGGTTTTGATTAGCCGGGTGGTCCTGCTGGACCAATTGCGCATCAGACGGACAGACCGAAGTTCGCGCGGAGGAGTGCGAAGTCGGAGAGGTCGACGGTGCCGTCGTTGTTGAAGTCGCCATCGAAGGCGCCGTTGAAGACGGACTGCCCG
>JBCDKH010000027.1 GCA_038746835.1 Planctomycetota bacterium
AGGACTTCCTCGCTGTAGCCGAGCATCTTCGCGTGCCATTCGCGGCTCTCCTGCTCGTCGGCCCGGCAGACGACGACCTGCTCGCACTTGTCGAACTGATGCACGCGGTACAGACCCGCCGTGTCTTTGCCGTAGGTGCCGGCCTCGCGTCGGAAGCAGGTGCTGACGGTCGTGTACTTCAGCGGCAGGTCTTCCTCACGCAACGTCTGGTTCATGTGCAGACCCGTCAGTCCGACCTCGCCGGTGCCGACGAGGTGCATGCCGTCCGACTCAACGGTGTAAACGGAGTCGCGGCCTGCCGGGAAGAAGCCGGTTCCAACTAGTGCCTCCTCACGTACCAGCACCGGCACGACCGCCGGCGTGAAGCCGTGGCCTTCCATCAGGTCGAGCGAAAACTGCAGCACCGCCCGGTGCAGCTTCGCACCCAGCCCCGTCAGCACGTAGCTCCGGCTCCCCGCCAGTCGCACGCCCGCCTCGAAGTCGGCCAGGCCGAGGTCTTTGCAGAGGGCGATGTGGTCCTTGGGCTCGAAATCGAACGTCGTCGGCTCGCCCTGGGTGCGGAGGACGACGTTCTCCGTGTCGTCCTTCCCGCGGGGCACATCGTCGTCGGGCGGCAGCGGAATCAGCAGGGCCGCTTCACTCATCTCGGCCGCGGCTGCTTTCATGTGCTCGTCAGCCACTTTGACGCTGGCCTTGAGCTCGCCGAGCTTTGCGACTGCCGCGGCCTTCTCGTCGGCGGGCAGACTGCCGATCGACTTGCCGGCGGCGTTCTGCTCCGCCTTGAGCCGGTCGTGTTCCTGCTGCGCCTCGACGCGTCGCTTGTCGGCATCGAGTGCTCGATCGACGGCAAAGGGGTCCGCGTTCTTCAGCCGGGCACCTTCGCGGTAGCGGTCCGGATCCTCGCGCAGCGCCTTCAGGTCGATCATCGGCGGCGACTGTAGCGGTGCCAGTGCTCAAAACAGCACCTTGACGCCGGCGACGCTGCTGCGAAGGTGCCTCTCGACGTGGAACCGTTCTGTCTCATCGTTCCCTTCGGGTTCGTGATGATTGCGATGTTTCTGTACGCGCTTGTCCGTGGACAGCAACGGCAAAAGGAGTTACGGCAACTCGCCAAGCGATGGCATTTGCAGTTCTTCCCGCAGCACGTCGCAGGAGAACAACGCGGCTTTCTTGCCAACCTCTTCGGCGGTCGGACGCCCGCCGGCCCGTACGGGCACATCGATGACTTTCGAGTTGGCAGCAGTCGAAAGGCGTCCAACACGCTTCGCGGAACCGTCGCCGGCCGAGACCTGTGGGCGGGCGACTGGAAATACGAGACCGGCAGCGGCAAGAGCCGCAGGACCCACCGCTTCAGCTACGTTCTGCTCAGTCTGCCGATGCCTTCGCCCGAGGTGCGCGTGCGGACAGAGAACTTTTTCGACACCATCTCGCAGTCCATCGGCTTCAACGATCTCGACTTCGAATCGGTCGCGTTCAGCGACGCGTACCACGTCTCGGCCGAAGATGACCGCTTCGCCTACGCCCTCTTCCATCCGCCGATGATCGAACTGTTCTTGCGGCGACGCCCAGACACCGCCCGGTTTGGCGACGGCTACCTGCTGCTCCGCGGCACCGGCTGGAGTGCGGGCGACCTCGATCACCACATGCGATTGGCAGGCGACATCCTCGACACCTGGCCACGCCATCTGCTCGCCGGAGGCAGGGCATGAATGGTGGTGGAGCGTTCGTCTGTCTCGCGGTCCCGTTCGCGCTGCTGATCTTCGGCGGCATCTGGTGGATTGCGGTCCACAACCGGCTCGTTCGGCTCCAGCAACACGTCTACGAGACCTGGGCCGACATCGACGTGGAGCTCAAGCGACGCCACGATCTCGTGCCGAACCTCGTCGCCACTGTCAAGGGCTACGCCGCCCACGAACGCGACATCCTCGGGCGCGTCGTCACAGCTCGCAACGCAGCTTTGCAAGAGGCACGACCAGAACGGCTCGGATTAGAAGAGACCAAGCTCCAGCGCGGCCTGTCGCGGCTCTTCGCTGTCGCCGAGGGGTATCCGCAGCTCAAGGCAGACCGCAACTTCCTGGAATTGCAGCACGAGTTGGCCCTGACGGAAGACCGACTCGCCGCAGCCCGTCGGTTCTACAACGCGAACGTCCGCGAGCTCAACGCCACAGCCCAGAGTTTCCCGGCCAGCCTCGTCGCCGGCACTCGGTTCCGCCCGGCCGAGTATTTCGAGATCGCCGACGACGCCGAACGCGTCGCCCCGCGGATCGGGCTCTGACCCGCGTTGCGATGCCGCATTGAGTGCCCGCATCCGTTAGACTCTCGTTGGCATGGCGACGGTTACGTATCAGAAGAAGGGCAAGGATCAGCAGCTCGACGTCGGCGAGCAGGCGGTCACGATCGGCAGGCAGCTGGGCAACATCCTTCAGATCGAGGACTCCAAGATCAGCCGATTCCACGCGGTGATCGAATACCGCCGCGGCATTCTCGGCGTGCGCGACCTCGGCAGCCGCAACGGCACACTCGTCAACGACGAGCCGATCAACGCCAAGGGCAAGCGCCTCAAGACCGGCGACGTTGTCACCGTCGGCAACACCCGGCTCACCGTCGCCAAGGCCGACCCACCCAAGACCAACGGCAAGCCGCTCGAAGAGGCAGAGGTCAGCCGCAACGGTGCGTCTGCGGAAGACACGTCGAAGAAGCTGGCCAAGCTCGTTAGTGAGCTGCCCGATCGCAAGGTCAAACCGGCCGATCTCGTCCTGCTAAACACGCGCGGCAAGGTCGCCTTCAAACGCCAAAAGGACGACGACGGTGACGGCCCGCCGGCGGAGGCTCTGACACTGCTGCGACTCACGCTGCTCGTCTGCTTCCGCACCGGTGCCAGCGATGTCCACCTCGAACCGACAGCCGACGGCTGGGTGCTCCGCGTGCGTGTCGACGGTCAGATGACCGAATTGGCGCACCTTGCCAAGCCCACCGGCACCAAGCTGTCGGCCCTCATCAAGGTGCTGGGCGACATCGACATCGCCAAGAGCAAGGAAGTCCAAGAAGGCAGCTTCGCCTGTCGTGTGCCGGACCGCCGCGTCGACTATCGACTCTCCTTCACGCCTGGCCTGTACGGGCAGAAGCTGGTCATCCGCGTCCTCGACGCCGCCAACGCCCCGCAGTATCTCTGGGACCTCGGCCTGGGTGACGACGAGTTCGAGTTGCTCGACCGCACCACGCGCCGCAGCGAAGGCATGCTCCTCGTTTGTGGCCCGACGGGTAGCGGTAAGTCGTCCACGCTGTACAGCGTGCTCCGCTCGATCGACTCGAAAGAGCGCAACGTCGTCACGATCGAAGACCCGGTCGAGATCCGTCTCGACGGCATCACGCAGCAACCCGTCAACGAGGCCCAGGGCAACACGTTCGCCGCCCTGCTTCGCAGCGTGCTCCGGCAGGATCCCGACGTCGTGCTCGTCGGCGAGATTCGCGACAACGAGACGGCCGTCGCTGCGAGCCAGGCGGCGATGACGGGTCACTTGGTCCTCTCGACCGTCCACAGCCGCGACAGCGTCGGTGCCGTCTTCCGGCTGATCGATCTCGGCTGTGAGCCCTTCCAGATCGCCAGCGGCCTGTCTGCCGTGGTCGCCCAGCGACTTGTCCGCCGCCTCTGCCCGCACTGCCGGACCGCTCGCGCAATGACCAATGCCGAGAAGGCGATGGTCGGAGACGTCGGACTCGAAACCAACGACGCCAAGCTCTACGACGCCAAGGGCTGTGCCAAGTGCCTCGGCACCGGCTTCCTGGGTCGCAAGGCCGTCTTCGAGGTGCTGCGTGTCACCGAGAAAGTCCGCGACGGCATCCTCAGCGGGGCCAACGCGTCCGAGCTCTACGCCACGCTCCGCGGCACCGGCTACCGGCGTTTGCGCGAGGTTGCGCTCGAGCTGGCGTTAGCGGGTGAAACCACGTTCGAAGAGGCCGACAAGCTCGGGACGTAGCTCGTAGTACCCGCGACCTACCGTTGCTTTGCATGGCGCAGTCCGAGGAGACGAGCAACGCCGACCTGATTCAGAGTGTCGAGGTCGGCGATGACCACGTCCGCGTTGCCATCGCCGGTGAGATCGACCTTCGCAACTCGCCACTGCTTCGGAACAAGCTGCTCGAACTGACGCGGCAGCACCATCCGGCCCGGTTCGAGCTCGACCTGCACGACGTGCCGTACATGGACAGCAGCGCGCTCGCGGTTCTGGTAGAGCTGCTCAAGGAGATGCGACAGAAGGTCAACGGCGACAAGCAGGCGGCGCGGGTCGCACTCGTCGAGCTTCAGCCGCGCGTACGAGGCCTGCTGCACATCGCGCGTCTCGACGCAATCTTCGACATGGAGACGGCTGACGACGGTGCCGATTGATCAGGCCGTGACGTCGTCGATGACGCCGCGGACGACCCTAGCGCTGTGCCGAAGGGCCTCAGCCTCGTTGTTGTCGAGGTTGGGCTCCAAGACCTTGATCACACCGCGCCGGCCGATGATGCACGGCAGGCTCAAACACACGTCGCGAATGCCGTACGGCCCGTCGACCAGCGTGCTCACCGGCAACACTTCGTGCGTGTCCTGCGTCACTGCGCGGACGATCATGCTCGCACATGCGGCGATCGCGTAGTCCGTGTAGCCCTTGCTCTGGAAGACGTCGTAGCCCGCTTGGCGGGCTCGTTCGAAACGGTCGCGAATCTCCCCCTCTTCGTACGGCAGCTTCATGCCCGCGACGGTGGCTTGGCTGAGCGCGGGCACCATCGAGTCGCCGTGCTCGCCAAGGATGTACGCTCGCACGTCCAGCGGGTGCCCGCCGACCAATTGGGCGAGCAGCTCGCGAAACCGCCCGGTATCGATGAGCGTGCCCGATCCGATGACGCGGCGCGGCGAAAGCTTGGCCTGCCGAATGGCGACATAGGTCATCACGTCGACCGGATTCGTGAGGATCAAAAACACCGCATCAGGCGACCCGTCCGCCAGCTGTGGCATGATCTGCTTGAACAACTTGACGTTCTCGCCCGCCAGGCTCATTCGGTTCAATGGCTTGTCATCGTGCACCGGGTCGGGCGGCGGGATCGAGTTGGTCACGATGATCAGGTCGCTCCCCGCGGCATCGTCGATGGTGCCACTGCGAATCTTCGCCGGCCTTGGGTTCAAAAAGACGCTGGCGTGCTGCAGATCGCGTGCGTGGCCGAGTGCGACCTTCTCCGGATCGCGACTCACCAAAACAACCTCGTCGGCCAGCCCACGCGTCACCAACGCAAAGGCGGTCGCGGTGCCCGTCCTGCCGATGCCGGTGATGCTGATCTTCATGGGCGACGCACGCTACGGACCACAGGACTGAAATCGAGGCACCATCTCGGAACTCCGACCGGCCCGCCTGCTGCTCCTACACAAGCAGCACGGCGACTCTCGATCGCTACCGTTCGCTGGTGTCTGATCCCTCGAAACTCGTGCTGATTCCAGGGCTCGGCGCCGACGCCGGGCTGTTTCGGCCTCAGCGGGAGTTCTTCGGAAACCGGCTCGTCGTGCCGCCGTGGATTGAGGCGGAGCCGGAGGAGTCGCTGTCGAGCTACGCCCGCCGGCTCGGCCGGACACTCGACCTGCCGAGGCCTTTCTGGATCGGCGGCATCAGCTTCGGCGGGATGATGGCAGCCGAGATCGCCGAGGAGCGACCCGACGACATCGCCGGGCTCGTCCTCATTGGTGCCTGCACCGATCGCCGCCAGATCACGTTGCCCTTCCGACTCGCCGCCAAGCTCGGCCCGAGGCTTCCACGGGGCATCGTTCGCGGCATGCTCAACCGCGTCGTGCCCACCCTCTTCGCCGCTGCCGAGGGCGTCTCAAACGACCCGCTGGCCACAAGCGTGCTCGACGAGGTGGCTTACCGCACTGACGTGTCACAGCTCACGTGGGGCGCGCGTGCCATTGCGAACTGGACCGGCGGAGCCGAACCGAAGGTGCCAACGTTCCGAGCCCACGGCCGATCCGACGCCGTCATTCCGATGCGCGAGTCCGACTTCCGCCCCGGCGCCGACCTCGTCATCGAAGGCGGCCGGCATCTCATCCACCTCACGCACCACGAGATCGTCAACCGCTGGATCGCCTCGAAGCTCGATGCGCCCGACGTCTAACCTGCTGGCATGGCAGACAAGTTCAGCTTCGACATCGTGTCCGAAATCGACTGGCAGGAAGTCAGCAACGCCGTCGATCAGGCCCAGCGCGAGGTCACGACGCGATACGACTTCAAAGGCACCAGCGCCGGCATCGAGTACGACAAGCGCGAGGAGCCGATGACCCTCACCGCCGACAATGAGGGCCAGCTCGAGGCCGTTCGTCGCGTGCTCATCGAAAAGCTCATCAAACGGAACGTCGAGCCGAAGGTCATGGATCCGCAGACGCCCGAAAAGGCCTCGGCCGGGACGATGCGTCAGGAGGTCAAGTGGAAGTGCGGCATCGATCGCGACACCGCCAAGAAGATCACGAAGCAGATCAAGAACCTGAAGCTCAAGGTCCAGCCGACAGTGCAGGGCGAAGTTGTCCGTGTGAGCGGCAACAAGAAGGACGACCTGCAAGGCGTCATCGCAGACCTGAAGCAGAACGGGCCCGAGGACGTCCCGCTGCAGTTCATCAACTTCCGGTAGACGTCACTCGCCGCCCGACTGCTCCGCGGCGCGGGCGGCCTGGCGTTCGAGCGTCTTGAAGTACTCACGAACAGCTTCCTGAGCGGCACGCGGGATGCGCTGGCTGTCGACGTCGTCGGTGACGTCACGCTGGGCCGCCTCGATGATCTGCCGGAGCGAGGCAGAGCTTTCGCCGATGAGCGCGTCGCCTTCGATGAGCGTGCTGGCGATGATCCGGCCGTCCTCGTCGTTGAAGCTTTGGCTCTGCTCCTGCTTGAGGCTGAAGGGCGCGGGAGCGATCGGAAGGTTGCCGCCGCGACCCTGGCCACGACCGCCGGCACCCTGGCCGGAGCCTTCGCCCTGGCCGCCCTGATTGCCCCACTGGCCGGAGCCCTGACTGCCGTTCTGGCCCTGCTGACCCTGGCCGCCCTGTTGCCCTTGCTGTCCCTGGCCTTGGCCCTGCCCCTGACCTTGGCCGGCGCCTTGTCCTTGCCCCTGACCCTGGCCTTGTCCCTGGCTGGCACCTTGGGCCTGTTGAAGCTGCTGGGCCTGCTGCTGGACGGCCTGCATCTGGGCGAGCGACTGCTGCATCTGCTGGGCCGACTGCTGCATGCCCTGGCCTGACTGCCCGCCGCCCTGCTGGCCTTGCTGTCCCTGCTGTCCGGCCTGAGCCTGCTGGCCCATCGCCTGGGCGAGCTGCTGGGCCATCTGCCCCATCTGCTGCGCCTGCACCTGCGCCCCGGCCTGCTGTTGCATCTGTTGCATCATCTGCTGCATCTGCTGGGCCTGCTGTTGGCTCGGACCCTGGCCATTGTTCATTTGCTGCATGGCCTGCTGGGCCATCTGCTGTAGCTGCTGCTGTGACTGCTGGTTGCCCTGGGCGGCCTGTTTCATCAGCTGCGCTGCCTGCTGGGCTTGCTGCTGATCCATGCCAGCCTGCTGGAGCTGCTGTTGCATCTGCTGCTGCGCCTGCGGATCGGTCGCCATGTTCTGCAGTGCCTGGGCCATCTGCTCCATCTGCTCGGCGGCCTTCTCCTTCTCGCCCTGCGTCATCTGGTCGAAGTTCTCAACCGCCTCTTCCAGCTGCTTCATCGCCTCTTCGAAGTCCGCCTCTTGCAGTGCGCGGTGTGCGTCGGCGACAGCGCCCTTGTCGTCGGGCGACGGACCCTCAGCCTGTCGGAACGCGCGTGCCTGTTCCTTGGCGCGCGCGAACTCCTCGCCACGCTCGATCTGCTTCTTGAGCGCGTCGGCCATGGCCTCTTGGGCTTCCTTGGCCGTCTTGCGGGCGCGAGTGGGATCGCTGCGGATGAGCTGCCGCGCTTCGTCTAACTGCTCGCGGGCGAGGCGAAACTCTTCGCGCTCGGCGACCTCCGGCGGAAGGAGTTCGATCGCCTTGGCCTGGGCCTCGATCGTCGCCTCGGCCTCGGCACGGTCTTCGGCGGCAGCGTCTTCGCGATCCTGCTGCTCGGCGATCTCGGCCTCGGCAGACGCGATCGGCTCGACCAGCCAGACCGTCAGTCCGACCACACCCGCCCACGCCGCCACGCCCGCGTACGTCGGCGGCCAGGCGAGCGGAAACTTCTTCCGCAGGTTGGCCGACTGCGCTGCACGCGACGCGTCTGCGACGGCCAAGCGGCTGAAGGGATCGTCGCGGCCGACGCGCTCGAGGGCGGTGCTGAACCGCTCGTGCGTGCCCAGCCGCTCGTCGATCGCCACAGCGGCATCGTGATCGCTCGGCCGACCACGCCACGCGAGAACGAGCGCGACCACCGCCGCCACGCCCGCACCGCCGCCGATCCACGCCCATGGCCCACCCGGCAGAGGTGTCGCCGTCAGTCGCAGCACGACGGCCGTAATCCAAGCCACCGCGCCCAGCACGACCAGCGCCACTGCGAACCGTCGGATGAAGCCCTGAACCACCATCTTCCGCCGTACGGAGTGGATGTGACTTTCGACGGCAGGAAGGGGTTGCTGTGCCATGGGTGCCTCCTGACCATACAGGATCTACCGGGCCACAAGTTGCGTGCTGGCAGATAGAGTCTTTCGTGCCGACCGGCCTTCTCGATATCGTCAACCGGCTCACAGGACTTCGGGCCACCGTCGTCGGCGACTTCATGCTCGACCGCTACCTCTACGGCACGGCCGACCGGCTCTCGCCGGAGGCACCGGTGCCCGTGCTGCACTTCAAACGCGAAGAGATGCGGCTCGGCGGCGCAGGACACGTCGCGGCCGACCTGGCGACGCTCGGCCTGTCCGTCGACGTCATCGGCGTCGCTGGCAACGACGACTTCGGCCGGCAGATGCGCGAAACGCTGCAGCAGCAAGCCATCGACACCACCGGACTCGTCACCGCCAGCGATCGGCCGACGACCAGCAAGGTCCGCCTCGTCGGCATGGCCCAGCACCGCACGCCGCAGCAGATGATCCGCCTCGACTATGAGGACGCGGGTGACGTCGACGAGGCCGCGTGCAAACTCGTCGACGACGCGCTGGCCGGCGTGCTGGATCGCGGGACGGATGTCGTCTGCATCGAGGACTATGCCAAAGGCGTCTGCTGCGAGCCGGTGGTGCGCGAGACGATCCGTCGATGCCTCGAGGCCGGCGTGCCGGTGCTGGTCGACCCGCCCAAGCTCGAAGACCTCAGCAAGTACCGTGGGGCGACCTGCATCAAGCTCAATCGCCGTGAGGCTCAGGCGTCGACCGGGCTCGACTGCGAAACCGCCGCCGGCGTCGAGCAGGCTGCGGGCCAGCTTCTCGAACAGCTCGATCTGCAGTGCGTCGTCATCACGATCGACAAGGACGGCGCCTTCCTCGCCACGCGCGAAGGCGAGCACCGCCTGTTGGAAACCCGTGCTCGCAGCGTGGCCGATGTGACAGGTGCGGGCGACATGTTCCTGGCCATGCTCGCCGCCGCACGCGCAGCCGGAGCCGGCTGGAGCGACGCGACTGCGCTCGCCAACGTCGCCAGCGGCCTGGAGGTCGAACGATTCGGCGCTCAGCCCGTCCGACCAGAAGAGATCGTCAGCGAGCTCGTCCACGACCTTCAGCACGACAAGGGCAAGGTCCGCGACGCCGACGAGTTGAAGACCGAACTCGATCGCCACCGCGCCGCGGGGCGACGCATCGTCTTCACCAACGGCTGCTTCGACCTCGTCCACCTCGGCCACGTCGAGTATTTCCGATTCGCCAAAGCCCAGGGCGATGTGTTGGTGGTCGGCGTCAACACCGACGAGAGCATCCGTCGACTCAAAGGCGACAAACGGCCGATCGTCAGCCTGAGCGATCGCCTCGGCGTGCTGTCCGAGCTTGAGAGCATCGACTACCTCGTCACGTTTGCCGACGACACGCCGCTGTCACTCATCGAAGCGATCGGCCCGGACGTGCTGGTCAAAGGTGCCGACTACAAGAAAGAGGAAGTCGTCGGCTGGGAAATCGTCGAGGGCCGCGGCGGGCGTATCGCGCTGGCGCCACTCATCGAAGGTCGCAGCACGAGCACGGTGATTCGGAAGATCATCGACGCCTATGCCGACTGAATCGGCTCTCGCATCACGGCACGGACGTTCCAACATTCACCCGACGAACGCCCGTCGGACGATGACGAACAGCTCGACGTAGGCGTTTCCCCACGCGCCATCGCGGAAGAACTGCTCTGCGCTTCCCGGCTGCCCGATGAACGGACGGAGCACCCATGCCGCCTGAATCCCGACAAAGGCATAGATGCCGAGCCACGTCCGACGCAGGCTGCGATGCACCGGTCGATCGGCCTCAAGCGGGCGGTAGTAGCGGCGCAGTAAAAACTGCCCGGCCACGCTCGCCGCGCCGAAGCACGCGGCGTTGACGAGGATCGCCGCCTCGTAGTCATCGAACGACGCGTACCAGAACAGCGTGATCGGCGCAAGCGAGAGCAAGAACAACGTCACGCCCGCCTGCGTCGCCAGCAACGCGCGGAGCACGGCGCGAAAGTCACTCGAAACCCCGGCCAACACATTCAGCACGAAAAAACTCGGCAACGCAACGGCAAACGTCGCCAGCAGCAGAATCGGAACCTTGACCGACGAGTAGACGAGCTGCAGGTAGCGGGCGTCCCACAGTCCGCTAAACGTCCCCATGACAAGGCCGTAGCCGAGCCCGAAGATGGTACCGACCACAAGCGCGGTGCGGCCGTCGACGGCGGGCGTCGGCGACGCGAGGAGTCGTCGGAGCGACGCGTCGAGCTTGGTCGCCGTTGCCTGCATGGCGTCAGGAGGTCGGCACGCCGATCAACTCGCCGATGATCTGCACGATCCGCTCGAAGAAGTTGCCACCGCGCTCGCGGAACCACACGAACTCGCCCGGCCCGTAGCCGCCGACGAAGGGCCTGAGCACCCAGCTCATCTGCGCCCCGACCAACGCGAAGATGACTACCCACACGCGGAAGATCAGCCGGACCGTCGCGTCCGTCGGCCCGGACTGCAGGCGATCGAGCGCGCCGGGTTCTCGCCTGGACCGTTGCGTCAGCCCGTGCTTCGCGGCGTAGGCGTCCATCTGCTCCTGCGTGTCGAGCGGCTCTGACTCCTCGGGCGTTGACGAAGCCGGTGGCGGAGGTGGCGAGGGTTGGGGCGGCGGTGGGGGTGGTGGGGAAGCCGGCTTGATCGGCTCGACGAGGCGGCGGAGCGTTTGGAGGAGAAAGCCCAGCCCCAGGATGCCGCTGATCGTGAAGACGGCGACGTTGAGCAGCAGAATGAACGGGTAGCTGGTCGTCGTGAAGTTGAAGAACGCCACGATCGTCCCGAAGCCTGCCAGCACCGCCAGCATCACGCCGATCGCCGCCATGATCAGCCGGATCATGTTCACGAGGCTCAATCGACTGCCGACCAGGGCGTTGAAGACGTACAGCGACGGAAACGTCACCGCGAGCGTCAGCAGGAACAAGGCCGGAACCTTGAACGCGCTGCTGACGATCTGCAGCCACGCCCCGTCGCCCGAGACGACGTTGAAGCACCCCATGCACGCGCCGTAAAACGCGCCCAATAGCAGCACGCCGACGAGCATCGCCCGGCTACTGACTTCGAGCTTGCCGGTGGTGATGACCTCGGCGCGCGTGGCCTGGCCGCGAAGGACGCTGTCGAGTTGTCGGAAGATCCCCATGCGTGAGGCGACTATCCCAGTCGCCACGCGGAGTTGCAACACGTGGCGTCCGGCAGCGAGCGTCGTTGCTTGAGAGACGTCGTCCAACCAAAAAGCTCGCGACCCGACGACGATTGATATTTTTGTTTGCAACTCAATCGTCGGAGGCGTCTGCATGCTCGTGTCGGTCGGACGTCGACCGCATCCGCCACGCCAACAACACACGCAAAGCCATGCCCTTCAACACACTGATCATCAAAGCCGCCGTCGCTGCGGCGATTGTCGTCACTGGAGCGACGCAATCCGCCAAAGGCGTTGAGTCCGACGAGAAGCGCCCGGTCGTGACCATGGACGACCTGCCACGGCACACGTACGTCATCAATGCCGAGCCCAGCGAGCTGATCCGCGGCGGCGAGGACTTTGACCAGCTCATGGCGGAGATGAAGGCCGACCTCACGGCCGACCTCGAGACTTACGACATCCAGGACGCGACCACCCGCCGCGCGTACCTCGACCTGCTGATCATGATCGGCTGGCTCGAAAACGACCACAAGGCCATCAAGACCTTCGGCGAGCAGGCACGCGAGCTCGAGCAGCATCCGCCGACGAAGATGCTCATGGGCATCGTCAGCAAGGCCTACTTCGAGGGCTACGCGAAAGGCGGCCGCGTCGGCCGGGACGAGTTCGAACGCGTCTTCGCCGAGACCCTGCGTGGCGAACTCGACGCCCTGCCGCGGGATCAGATCGAATCGATCCTCCGCACGCGCGTCATGCAGACCCGCACCTTGGACCGCGACATCATTCTCGACAGCGTCAAGACCTCGCTCGATCCGTTGGCCGTCAAGGCTGGCGACGAGATCGCGATGCCGCTGGCGAGCGGCATTCTCCAGTCGCGCTACGTCCTGGAAGACGGCATCAAGCTCGCCAAGCTTGCCGCGCCGGTCTACGAAGCGTGGCTCGCCGACGGCGAGTCGATCGAAGCCGCCGACATCTGGGAAGAGCGGACCGCCGAGCTCGACGCCGGCACTTCCGCGACGCCCGTCGTCATCGCCGTCTGGGACACGGGCATCGACACGTCGCTCTTCGAGGGCCAGCTCTGGACCAACAACGACGAGATCGCGGGCAACGACATTGACGACGATGGCAACGGCTTCGTCGACGACGTCCACGGCATCGCCTTCGACATCGATCACCGCCCGACCACCGGCGACCTCTACCCACTCGACGATCTCACCGGCGACGTCGACCAGCTGCTCCACTTCACGGCCGCGTCGATCGACCTGAAGTCGGGCGTCGACTCACCACGCGTGGCCGAGCTGCAGAACCACGTTCTTGGCCTTCGTGGCGAAGACCGCGTCACGTTCATCTTCGACATGACGCTGCTCAGCAACCACACGCACGGCACGCACGTCGCTGGCATCGCTGCCGCGGGCAATCCGTTCGCCAGGCTGCTGCCGGTTCGCGAGACGTTCCGCGTCGAGCCGAAGCCGACACACGTTCCGACGCTCGACGAGTGGCAGCGACGTGGCGAGGCGGCCCGTGACGTCGGGGCGTACCTCCGCGACGCCGACGCACGAGTCGTCAACATGAGCTGGCGCATCGGCCGGCCGGCGATCGAGGCGATCCTCGCAGCCACGGGCGGCGAGCCGGATGCGGAGAAGCGACAGGCGCTCAGCCACGAGCTCTTCGACGCCTTCTCGGGCGGCGTGCTCGACGCGATCACGAACTCGCCCGACATCCTGTTCGTCGCCGGTGCCGGGAACGAGGGGAACGACGTCGACTTCAGCGAGTATGTACCGGCCGGCCTTCGCGCCCCGAACCTCGTCACCGTCGGCGCCGTCGATCACCGCGGCCAGCCGACGACGTTCACCAGCTTCGGCAAGAACGTCACGCTCTACGCCGACGGCTACACCGTCAACAGCGTCGTGCCGGGCGGCGAAGAGATCGAGCTCAGCGGAACCAGCATGGCCGCACCGCAGGTGGCAAACCTGGCGGGCAAGATGCTCGCGATCGATCCGTCACTGTCGCCGGAGCAAGTGATCGCACTGATCACCGAAGCCGCGACGCCGATGGAGGGTCACGAGGGTCGCCTGCTGATCCATCCGGCAAACACGCTCAAGCTCGTCCGCCAGCGGAAGTAGACTCAGGGGCACGTGGCCGACGAAGCACACGACATGCTGATCAAGCGGCCGGATCGCAAGGTCCGGCCGCGGCCGCATGCGCTGACGCCGATGAAGACCTTCGAGCAGTTCCGCGTCCTGCTCAGCCCGGCCCGCGTCGAGATCTACGAGTTCCTTCAGGCCGTCGCGCCTTGTAGCGTCGCCGAACTCGCCGCCGTCTCGGGCAGGCCGGCCGACGGGCTCTACCCGCACCTTCGACAACTCGAACGCATCGGGGCCGTCGAGGTGGTCGATCGCGAGCCCAAGGGCCGGGTGACCGAAGCGATTTACGATCTCACGGGCGATGACGTCGACTTCGACTTCCGCGGCCGAAAGAAGCTCGGCGACAAGGTCATCTCCCTCGCGGCCGAGCTTTTCATCCGCCTCGGCAGGACCGCCCTTCGCGACGCTGTGGAAGCCGGCATACTCGACTATGAGAAGAAAAACGTCGTCCTCCGCAACGCAATGACCTGGCTGACGGACGACGACGTCGTGGAAGTCCGCAAACACGCCCTTGCAATCGTCGACATCCTCGACCGCGGGCGAAAAGCCGGAAAGGGCCGGCGATACCAATATCTGCAGCTGCTCGTGCCCTCGGTGCGGCCGGGGAGACGTCAGGCGTAAGCCGGGTCGCGTGCGACGAACTCGACCTGATTGCCGACCGGATCGCGCGTCTGAAAACGACGCCAGCCCGGAATCTTCGGCACGCCCGGCTCGTCATCCGTCTTGCAGACGCATCCCGCGTCGCGCAGCCGCTGCAACATCGCCGCAAGGTCGTCCACTTCGTACGCGACGTGCGAGCGCGTTCCTGTGCGGTCGACGCCTTCCTCGACGCCGATGTGGAGCTGCCGCGAACCGAGAGCGAACCAACTGCCGTTCGGCCGCCAGCCGTTGCCTGCGGGCCGCTCGATCGGGGTCAGGCCGATGACGTCGCGATAGAACGCCGTCAGCTCGTCGAGCCGATCGAGCGGCGTGGTGACCTGGGCGTGATGGATGTCGCGGACGGTCACGTCAGACGTCCTTGTTGGCACCGATCTCCGCGATCTTCTTGCCGGCCTCGTGGTAGAAGTCGAGGTTCTCGCCGCAGTCGCCCCACCAGCCGTGGACGGCGTCGGCGGTCATGGTGCCGGCGTCGATGTACGCGTTGTTGACGTCGGTGATCTCGAGCTCGCCCCGGCCGGACGGCTTGAGCGTCTTGACGATGTCGAACACGTGGCCGTCGTAGAAGTAGACGCCGATGACGGCCTTGTTGCTCTTGGGGTTGTCGGGCTTTTCGATGATGCCTTTGACGGTCTCGCCGTCCATCTCGGCGACGCCGTAGGCCTTGGGATTGTCGACCTCGGCGAGCAGGATCTTCGCCCCGCGGCCGTCGTTGCCAGCGAGCTGCTGACGGAAGTTATCGGCCTGCTGCTTGATGCTGTATTCGAGGACGTTGTCGCCCAGGATCAGCATGATCGGCTCGCCGTCGACATACCGCTCACAGAGCCCCAGCGCCGCGGCGATGCCGGTGGCGTCGGGCTGGTATGTGTAGGTCAGGTGCTTGAGCCCGAACTCGTGCCCGTTGCCGAGGAGTCGGATGTAGTCGCCGGCGTTGTTGCCGCCACAGACGAGCATGACCTCCTCGATGCCGGCCTTGGCCATGCATTCGAGGGGGTAGTAGATCATCGGCTTCTTGTAGACCGGCAGCAGGTGCTTGTTCGTGACGGTGGTCAGCGGAAACAAGCGCGAACCGGTCCCGCCGGCAAGAATGACGCCCTTCATGTTCGGGAGTATCGGCAAGATTGACTGCTCCGCAACGAATCGCGTCGGTTTCTGTTCCGACCGGTCATCCTGAGCGAGCGCAGCGGGTCGAAGGACCTCGTCTGATGCCCCCGCAGCGACGTCCGCCGCGAGGTCCCTCGGCTGCGCTCGGGATGACGGACGCGGAAACGGCGCGTCAATCGACCTTCACGTCGACCCAAACGAGTCGGTGGTCGCTGGCCCGCTCGGCCGTCGCGAGATCGACACCCATCAGCGGCTCGTCCGGCGTCGGCCAGAAGACGCCGGAGCCGACGACCTCGAGGTCAGCCGACGGCAGGACGTAGTCGACCCGCAGGTTGCCCGGACCGCGGGTGGGGTCGTCGTTCCAGTCGGCGGTGTCAGCGGCAGGGTCGCCGATGTGATCGGCGTTCACCCCGCCCTGCCGCTCCGCGGCGGCGACGCCGCCGGGGGAGGTGGGCATCGGGTCAATGATTCCGATTTTGCCCCAATGTCGCAAAGAGATAAGTGTGTCAATGGCCCGTTCCCCGTCGGCATTGACGAAGACCTCGCCATCGTTCGGATCGGCGTTGAGATCGCCCATCACGACATATCGCTCCGCGTGACTCGCGTACCCCGCAACACGCTGCAGATCTGTGGCGTCCTGACTGAAGCTGATGCGGACGGCGCTGTTAGGCACCGCGCTCAAGAGCGATACCAATTCATCGTGATTCCGTCTCCCGTTCCGATCTTCCGGGCCATCGAAGACTGGCGGCGTCGGGTGGGCCGTGACGACGCTGATCGATTCCAGGCCGACTCGAATCGGTACTTCGACGTGGTTCTTGCTGCTGAGACGCAGAACCCGCTTCGCCTCGTCGTCGAAGTGCTCGATGGGCATCTGATCGGAGCGTGTTTTCTCGGCGTACCAGCGGTCGATGCGATCTTCACTCCAGCCGAATACTTCTTTCGTCCTTGCCTTCGCTTCGGCTAGTTCGTCAGGCAGGTAGCCCTGAAACCAGCGTCTCTCCTGTGAGGTTTCGATCCCCTCGCGGTCGATCGGAAACTTCGAGAGCACCACGAACGCGTACTGACCCGGGAACTTGCCCCAGCCGTGGCAGTCGCCGGCGTAGGCGTCGGTGCCGACTTCGGCACCTTCGGTCGGGGCGACCAGGCCGTCGCCGTTGAGGTCGACACCGGTGGGGATGCCGGTGTTGCTGGGGACGAGGTAGACGTGTTTGTACTGGATGGACCGCAGGCTGCAAGCCTGCGGCTGCCTGAGGTAGTTCTCTTGGAAAAGCCGAAGCGCTTCGCCGTCGGGGTCGTAGTCGCCGCCATGGTCGAACTCCTGGAGGACGAGCACGTCTGGCCGAGCGGCTTGGATGATCGCGGCGACGGCTTGGGCCTGCTCGTCGTCCGGCGTGCTCAGCGCTACCAGCAACTCGCCAGGGGCTTCGCGGCTCAACGCGCTGTTGAACGTGGCGAAGCGGACGGTCTCACCACCGCTCGAGCAGCCGAGAAGAAGCAACGACGCGAAGAGAAGAGCAATCTTGGGCACCGCCCGCCGTTGTACCCGAGCGCGTGCCGGTCGGACAGACCTTGCATCGCCGGTGGTCGCTATTCGGAATCCTCAGTCGGCAGCGCCGGCACGAAGTTGAGCCAGCTGTTGCTGCGCCTGCTCGAAGTTCATCCCGCTGAAGAGGACGAGGCAGTCAAGCTCAAAGCCCTTCGATCGGCCGGCAAGCTCGACAGTGTATGTGCCGGCCTCGGGAAACTCGACCGTCAGCCACGCATGCTCGTGATCGACTTCCACGATGCCGTTGAAGCCGAATTCCGACTTGCTCCGGCCGTAGAACTTGTTGAACCCGTCGAGCTCTTTCTTCCCACGCTGCTGCACGTCCGGGAACGTGAGCCACGCGTCATTGGCCTGGTCGCCCGGCACGTCATCGGGCTGTCGCATGAGCCATTTGACGGTGTAGCGGCCCGGTGTGTCGATCTCGAATTGCCCAACCAAGCGATGCGGCGTGACGTTTTTGAAGCTGTTGTACTGCGTGTAGACCACGTAGCGGCCACCCGACGCCGAGTCAGAGGCACGCTCTTCCCAACCCGAAGACGATGCGAGTGACTCCGACTCGATCACGATCATGCTCCCGCTCGACATCGGAGCACTCGGCTTGAACGTCAACGAACGCCAACGGCCTCGCGAGAAAGCGAACGCATCGCCCTCGGGGATCTTCCCATTGCTGACCGAGCTCGACTCGATGCGGATAACCGAACCGTTGTTCAGTCGAACACTTTTGAATTCGTGGACGTGCGGTTTGTAGTCGGTATCGGTCTCCGGATTCTTGACCTTTCCGATCAAGGTGCCGTCGACAAGCAGGCGATATTCGCTCTCCCCGTCGAGTTCGGTCAGAGCGAGCAGATCGACGTCGTATAGGCCGGCCTGCCCTTGGAACGTCGCCTCGGCACCGGCGAAGACGTTCTTGTGCTTGACCGCGTTGACAGCCAAGGCGCGTCGCGCCTTGTCAAAATAGACCGGCGGCATCCCGGGCAGATCACGCTTGGCGAAGTCGTTCTCGGCCGTCAGGGTGACCGAGGCAGGGACATCGGCGTCATCATCTGATTCGATCGAGGCTCCGAGGAACGCCTCGAGCTTCGCCGGGCTTCCATTCTCATCACCCTGCAGCAGAAAGAAGACCATGCCCGCGTCGGACACGTCCGACTTGTTGTACGTGTGAGCACGGATGCGTTCATAAAGCCACCGGTAGTCTTCGTCGTTGCTGTCCTTCAGAAAGCTCCAGACCTCGAAGTTCGTTCCAGCATGCCACAGCCGGTACGGATCGTCCTTCGCGTTTTGATCCTTGATCTTGATGTAGCCGAGACCGTGATTTTCGAAGTACGGCTCAAGGTCATCGATCGTCCGGTGATCGTCTTGAATCAGATGACGTTCGTTGTAGTTGGAGTGCGACACGATGAACACGTGCTGCAGCTTGTCGCGATCCGCGTCCGCAACTGCCCGGTAAATCGATTCGATCGGCCCGGCAGCGACGATAAACAGGCGGCTCTCGTCGGAGGATGCGTTGATCGCACTCGTCAAATGAGCGACGCCCTCGTCGGGCCGCTTCGTCAGGTCGAAGACGACCGACTCATCGAAACCCCAGCGTTCGATGGCGGGAAGCACGCTGGGCGTCATTCGGTCTTTGCCTTCCGGGACCGGGCCGACGTCGAGCCAGTTGTTGAAGTCGAAGTGGACCAGCTGAGACTGCAGGCCGCTCTTGGCGATGATCGCGAGCGAGACGGCCGACGCTCCAATGTCGTCGGGATCAGCGACGGTGTACTTGTGATTCGTCCGTGCAGAGCCCCCGTTGCCGTCCATCGATATCGCAATCCGATCACTCGGCCTCCACGGCGACGTCACGTCCGCCGCTGCGGCGGTCACGGCGAGCCCGATGAGAAGAGACGTTGCAGTGGCGAGACGAGCGATCGTGTGGTTCATCGCGGTGGTTTGGAAAGTGAGCGATCCAGCTTGTGGCTTTCCAATGAAAGCTCAAGCTTTTGGACGGCCAGTGTCCCAAACTTTGACCGGCGAATCAATCAAACAAATCGGCCTGATCGGTCAGAAGCGGATGCTCGCGATCCCGCGCGTTCAGCGTCACCGACGACCCGTCAACACGCCAGTCAATGCTGAGCGCCGGGTCGTTCCAGCGAATGCCACGCTCGCTCTGCTTGTCGTAGACGGCTGAGACCTTGTACGCGACGACAGTGTCGGGCTCGAGCGTCGAGAAGCCGTGCGCAAAACCTGCCGGCACGTACATCTGCTCGCCACCGTCGGCGGTCAGTTCAGCGGAAAACACCTTGCCGAACGTTTCGCTCGAACGCCGGATATCGACAGCGACGTCCAACACGCGTCCCTGAAGCACACGAACAAGCTTCGCCTGGGCAAATGGCGGCAGCTGGTAGTGCAAGGCACGAACAGTGCCGACGGCGGCGCTGTGTGACTGGTTGTCCTGAACGAAGACGTCTGTAACGCCGATCGCCTGCCACTTGTCGACGTGGAAGGTTTCGGAAAAGTAGCCTCGCTCATCGCCGTACTTTCGTGGCTGTATGAGCAAAACGCCCCCACCAAGGGCCTCATGCGGCAGAGCGGGCGGTTGGACGATCGCAGTCACAGGTGCAACATCGGCACGGCGTCGCTCGACCACAAGCGACGGGCCCGACATTTTCTTGCGAACGAAAAGAAGCAGCCGCTCGGCACGAGCGGCTGCAGAAACGTCGACGACAGGTCGGACGACGGCCTTCAGAGAGCTAACGAACGCCAGACCGAAACGAGCGACTCGCCGATTATCTTTCCACAGGTTACCTACAGCGTCGTGTAAGTGTCTGGAGAGCAGGAGCCTGAACAAAACAGAGTCGCTCCATATAAAACAGTTTCGCGGGACCACGTAATGACAGTCTGTCGTGCTGTCGCGGCGGACTGACGTTGGTGCTGCTGCCGCAGCGTGACCCGTGCGACCTGGAAAATCGGGCTCCATACGCTCGGCTCATGCGGACGCTCGTCACCGGCGGAGCCGGATTCATCGGCTCGAATCTCGCACTCAGACTCGCTCGCGACGGCCATGACGTCGTTGCGGCTGACACGTTCGGCGAAGGTCGGTGGCGCAACCTGGTCGAGTTCGTCGACGCGGGCGGCGACGTCGTCACGATGACGCACCCGCTCGATCTCGACGTTGTGGACAAGCTCGGGCCGTTCGATGCGGTTTTCCACCAGGCAAGCGTCACCGGCGTCATCGGAGCCGACGGCAAGGCCGACACCTCGCCAGCCGGCTCCGCCGCGATCCTGCGGAACAACATCGAGGGCTTCCGAAAGGTCCTGGATCGCTGCGTCACCTGGGGCTCGACGCTCGTCTGGGCCAGCAGCTGCTCGATTTACGGCCGAGGCCCGGTGCCGATGAGGGAATCGGCCGACCCGGATCCGCTCAACGCTTACGCCTTCAGCAAGCTCGCCAAGGAACGTCTTGCCGGCCGGATGGCACCCAAGCTGGCCTTCGCACCGGTCGGTCTTCGTTACAGCAACGTCTACGGACCACGCGAGGACGACAAAGGCCCTCTGGCGAGCATGGTCCATCAGCTCGCCAAGCAGATGCGTGCCGGCAAAAGGCCACGCATCTTCGAGGCCGGGCAGCAGCGGCGCGATTTCGTGTACGTTGACGACGTGGTCGAGGCCAGTCTTCAGGCGGAGCAGGCCAGCCGCGATGGAACGCTCGACGCAGGCCAAGTCCACGTCTTCAACGCCGGTGCCGGGGCGAGCTGGTCGTTCAATGACCTTGTCGCCAGCTTGAACGAAGAGCTCGGCACCGACTTGCCGCCGGACTACTTCCCGAATCCGTTCGACTTCACGCAGGATCACACCGAGACGGACATCACCAAGGCAGCCGAGGCGTTCGGGTACAAGCCGACGCACGATTTGCGATCGGGCGTCGCCGCCTTCGCAAAGACGGGACACCTCGGCATCGCTGCTGGCGGATGACGCGCGGAAGCTGTTCCCGATGTCGGCGCTGTGCGGGTCGTGCCGGCGCGATTCGCGAAAACTTTGTGCGCGGTTCGGGTTAGTCACTCGACGCGGCCCGTCGCGACTTCGTAGCTTGTCGACTCAGCCGTGGCCGAGGATGGCCGGGGTGTCGGACGGGCGTCGTACGGGAGCCTCTTGGTCGATGTAGCAGGCGACATTTCGCACGATGCCCGCGGGTTGCCGCACACGTCGCCGGTGAGGCTGCCGGTTTCATCGCCACCGGTCGAAGGTTCGGATGGCATGCAGCGGTGGAGCTGGTGGCCATCGATTCCGCCTGGGTTGCCTGTGCCGCTGGTGTCGCTCGGATCGCACCCGTGCCCGTACTTGCCGGGCCGGGTTGCGCGTGACCGCGCCTTCCTCGCCGATGCGATGCCGCCCGAGGCGTACGAGCGTCTGATGGATCGCGGTTTCCGTCGCAGCGGCAACGTCATCTATCAGCCATCGTGCCGCGGCTGTCGATCGTGTCGTCCCGTGCGTGTGCTCGTGGACGAGTTCAGTGAGGGCAGACGATTCCGCCGCTGTGGCAGACGCAACGCCGACCTGCACGTCACGCACGGCCGGCTCGAGCCGACCCCTGAAAAGTTCGACCTTTACCATCGCTACCAGCGTGTCCGTCACGGCGAGCGCGACCACCTCGACTGGCCGGGCTTCGTCGACTTCCTCTACGATACGCCGGTCAAGACGGTCGAGTTCTGCTATCGCGATGCCACCGGCAGGCTCATCGGCGTGGGCATTTGCGACGAGGGCGCTCGTTCGCTGTCGAGCGTTTACTTCTACTACGACCCGGACGAGGTGAAACGCTCGGTCGGCACGTTCGGCGTGCTGGCTGAACTCGCTTACTGCCGCGAGCGGAACCTGCCGCACTACTACCTGGGCTTCTGGGTCGAGGGTTGCCGGGCGATGGCTTACAAAAATGACTTCAAGCCGTACGAGGTGTTAGACACCGACGGGATTTGGCGCAGTGGATCGGCGTAGCATTGGCATCGCCCGGCGTTCGGGCAGTGCTGGTGCTTTGACCCACACGCTGACGTTCGATGTCGCTCAAAGTCCTGCTTGTCGAAGACGACGTGGTCGCCCGCGGGGCGATGGCCAAACTGCTGCGTCACGCTGGGGCGATGGTTGTCACGGCGAGCGATGGCTCCGAGGGGCTGAGCCGTTTGTTGGACGATCGGTTTGACGTGCTGCTGACCGATCTGCACATGCCCGGCGGCATGGACGGCTTCGAGCTGATCGACGCGACCAACCGCCTTCCGCTCGCACATCGGCCTCGCCGCGTCGTCGCGATCAGCGGCCACTTCGACCGGGCTGTCATCGGCGAGATGCTGCCGGATTCGGGCACGGTCGACTATTTTCCGAAGCCCGTCGACCTCGATCGCCTGATCGACACCATCGGCGGACCGGTCAACTGATTCGGATCGATTCGTCCGACCTGAAAGTTCCAACGCCGGCCAGTCTTACCCTGCTTGCGTGACGACGGCCGTCGAAGCTCCATCGCGCCCGCCCTCCGCGACGTACCAGCGGCGTCGGCTTTGGTGTGGCATTACCGGCATCGGGCTGATTCTCGTGACGCTTTGGATTGCGGCTCCGCTCGGTCTTGCTGGGGCGCTCGACCAAGCTTTCGCCAACTGGCCACCTGAACTCGCGGGTGCGATAGCCGCCCTGCTGCTGGCTTTCGGAGCCTCGTTGCTGCAGGCCGGGCCGGACATCGCAGCTTTCCGCACCGAAGTCGCGTTCGGACAGCGGCGCGACGGCGTGGGCATTTTCGGGCCGTACCTCGTGCACCTGTTCCAGTGGACAGGCGGACTCGTGGTGGCCGGGGCGGTGGTCGGCTTCAGCGTGCGACTGGGCGGCGACGCGTGGTGGCTCCTGACGATCGCCGGGCTGCTTGTGCTGTCGTTCGTCCACGTCGTCTACCCGCTGTCACCGACTTCGCGCGTTCCGGCGCCTGATTCGTCATGGTGGCTTCGTGTCTCGGCAGAGCTGGAGGCGATGAACCTGCCGGTCCCGAACGTCGCGTGGTACGACCACGGCGAGCGGTCGCTGGCCGGTGGCTGGAACGGCGTCGGGCCGACGCGGAAGCTTTTTCTGGCGACGTCGCTGTCGGAGGTTGAGCCGAAGATCGCCGCCGGGCTGATCGCCCGCGAATTCGGGCACCTCAAGCTCGGCCATCGCCTCACGACGACCGTCGCCACGATCGCCTGGATTGCGGGCGGCATCGCCCTGACGTGGCTCCTTTCCGATCACGGCCCGGCCGGGACCGTCGTCGTGCTCGCGACTGTGATGAGCACGTGGTGCTGGCTGGGCCTGCTGGGCCTCTGGCCGAGCCTCGGCCGGCGTCAGGTGCTGCAGGCGGACTGGTTCGCAGCAGAGAAGCTCGGTGCGGACGACGCTCGTCGCATGCTCGACGAATTGTCGCGTCGCAACCTGCCCGACGAAACGCTGCCGGCGGGCGTCGCGTTCGTGTTTCACCCAATCCCGCCGATGGATGATCGTCGGCGTCACCTGAGCCTGAAGTTCCGATGAGTTTGATGCCACGACTGCTGTTCGCCCTGTCGAGCTGGACGCTCAACCTCGTCGGGCGAAGTCTGCACTGCCAGGCAGCCCGGCCGCACACGTGGCGTCAGCCGCCGGGCTGGGCGTGAGATCTTGAACTCGGCCGGCCGATTCGCGATGCTGCGGCGGGCGGTATGGCGACAGACGACGATCTCTACGACTTCAAGGACGACGACCCGCCGCCGGTGACCCGGCCGCCGAGGCCTCGGATCGTGCAGGCCACTGCCGACGGTGCTCCGCCGAAGCTCGCCTATCGCAACGCCAACGCCGGCAAGAAGCCGGTCCGTCGCCACAAGGCCGGCGAGAAGATCAGCCGCGAGGACTACGCCAAGCTGGTCGAGGCGGAGATTGCGAGACGTGAGTGGATGGTTCCGACGATCAGCCTGGGTGTGTGCGCAGTCATATTCCTGCTGATCGGTCTGATCGTCGACGGCCTGACGGGGGCGGCGATCTATGGCCTGATCTTCGGCATCCTGACGTTCACTTACACCTTCGTCGCCATCATCGCGGCCTTCATCGCCGGCTCGATTGGCATCAGCACCGGAGGAACGCTCCTGGCGACGATCCTGCAACTCGGTGCCTGCAGCATGATTGCTGCGACGTCGGAGTTTTCCCTCGAAAGCCTGATCGGCATGGGTGGCATTTTCAGCTTCATGGTTTATGTGGGCATGCTCATCATCAGCCTGCAGATCATGCTCGACATGGACGGGTCCGAGGCCCAAATCTTTGCCTTTATCTTCGTCGCACTGCAGTTCGTCGTCACGATTGCTCTCCAGATCGCAATCCTGAACGATCTCTTGTCTTAAACCGGGCCAACACAGCCCATCGGGCGGTCGAGGTTGACCTTCGCCCCACCGCCGGCACCGCGTCAGGTCGAGCCGACTTGCCCGACCCCATTGAGCAGCCGATACTTGTCGGGCCCGTGAGCGCTGCTCTTCGGGCCCGCACGCACCGACACACCGCCCGATGCTCGACAGCACCTTCCTGATTTACTGGACCTTCATCGGGTTCGTGATGCTCGCCGTCTTCCGGCGGCCGTCGGTGGCGGTGGCGGCGTTCCTGTGCACGTACGGGCTGGAACAGTGGGCCCAGAGCCGATCAACGTGGTTCTTCATCAACTCCTCGCTCACCAACATGGCCACGGGCGGCCTGCTCGTTTGGGCGCTCATGATGCGTGTCGTCAAGGGTCAAGGCATCGTCCAGGGCGGCGTGCCGCCGGTGGCGATTCTGATCGGAGCGCTCTTCGGCTGGGTGGTGCTGTCGGTGCTCTGGTCGCCCGTGCCGGCAACGTCGGCCGCCAACATCAAGGAGCAGTTCCCGTACCTCGTCGCAGCCATTGTGCTGATGCCGCTGATCGTTCGTGACTTCGCTGATGCCAGGGCGGGCCTGCTCATGACGGTCTTCCTCGGCATGGTCATTTTGCTGCTGCTGCTGACAACGACCAACTGGACCGGGCGCGAGATCACCTTCGCCGGCGTTGGCGGAACCGTGAAAGATGAGAGGGGCAATCCGCTCGCGATCGCTTCGCTTGGAGGATGGATCGCCCTGATCGCGCTGCTCTTTAACTTCAAGGGCCTGAGCACACCCATGACGATCATCCGCTACGCGGTCGTCGTGCTCGGCTTGCTCATCGCCATCCGCAGCAACAGCCGTGGACAAGTGTTTGCCCTCGTCACGGCTGGACTGCTCTTTTTGCCGTTGTCGCGTCAGCTGAAGAATGCCAAGCAGCTCGTCGTCGTCGGTGCCGGCGTCGCGCTGGTGCTAGGGATTACGTTCCTGCTGTTCCAGTCCCAAGGCCTCACCGAATCCGAACGCTGGAGCACCGCTCAGATGGTCGAGACTTACGGCGAAAGCCGACTCGGCGCCGCCGGGATTCTGCTCGAATCCTGGTGGGATGAGGGACCCGTCGCCTGGATCATCGGCCTCGGATCGAGCGCGAGCTATTCGGGAGAAATCATCGGCTTCTATCCACACCTCGTGCTGCTCGAAGTGCTCGGGGAGCTCGGGTTCATCGGCTTCACGCTGCTCGTTTCACTCACGGCCGTCACGTTTTACAACGCGTACCGCATCGCGAAGGTCAGCGAAGATCCTCAGCTTCGGGGCGTCGCGGCGGCGCTGGCGGCTCTGTTCATGTTCGAGGTCATCCTGTCCTTCAAGCAGGGCTCACTGCTCGGCACGCCGATGGCCTTTGGCTTTGCGATGCTGATCGGCCGGCTGTGGCAGACGATCAAGACCGATCCGGTCAGCTCGCTGGCGAGTCTCGAGAGGCCGATGCTCGCGCAAGCACCGGCAATGCTGCCCGGCGCGTTCACGCCCAGCGCAACGACGAAAAAACCGCGATCGTCCTGGCTTGACAACGCCGAGACCGCCAGTCCTGCCGGCTTGTGACGCCTTACGCGTAAACGCGGCCCTCGCGTGGATAGCGCCCGCCCGCGCCCTCGTGCCCGGTGCCGAGTGTTCGCCAGCCATGCCAACCCCCGACCGCTGCGATGACGGCGTCGAGTGCGTCGCCGCCGGGGTTGTCAAGCAGCGTCTTCCGGACACGCGGCTTGAGCTTCACCGAACGTGACAAGCCCTTCAGGATCGTTTCACGGACGAGACGATGGGCAGCGTCGACCAGCTTGGCCGTCGGCTGCTTGTACCGCTGGTGCGGGAGGCCGAGCCGCTTGAGCGTGCTGCTCGGACACGCTTCGACGACGAGTCGTCTCGCCGACGCTGCCCGCCGATGCTGGAAAGGCAGGATCGCGGTTGCGCGGTCCTTCGTGAGCGGCCGAAGCACGTCGCGCATGCCGTGGAACGTCTGGTAGATGATCCGGTAGTGGTAGCAGTCGAACGGCGTTTTCGTCTCGACGTCGGTCACGCGTCGCGTGTGCATCGTGCCGACCCTCTTTGCCGCGATGTCGACGCAATGCCGGCCGAAGTCACGCGCGTCGCCTGACCACTCGGCGAGGTACGCCAACTGCCTCGTCCAACCGCCGAGCCCGAGTTCGATCGGCAGGCCGAAGGGGAAATCCATCGCCCAGAGCGTTCTGTCGCTGGCTTGAATCGCATCGACCAGTGCCGCCAGCGCCGGCGCTCGATCGGGCGTGCCAGCGAGCGACTCCAGCGGCTCGACTTGGTCCACGATCAGTCGCGCGCCTTCAACGTTCGCTGAGGCGATCCACGCGTTGCGTCCAGCCTTGGCGGCACCGCTGAAGTCGACACCGACGACACGTTCGAGGGTCAGCACCCAGCCAGCGTACGGGCCGGCGGCTCGGCCGCATCGCCGCCGACCACAACGCGGTGCGAGCGGGCCTGGCGAATGACGTCGGAGAACAACTCGTCCGTCCGCTTCACGTACGCCTCAGTACCGAACTCGATGGCCCGCTGGCGTGCGCCATCGCCGAGCCGCTTGCGAAGCTCTGCATCGTCGAAAAGCTCTCGAAAGTGCTTCGCCATGGTCTCTACGAACTGGGCTGGGCCACCCACAATCGGGACGCGACGACCGCAGGTCTCATCGATGACGACGCGACCGCTCATCAGGTCCGAAACCACGCACGGCACACCGGCCGCAATGGCCTCGTAGAGGTGCGCCGAGCTGTCACGCATGGCCGTGAGCGCGTAGATGTCCGCGGTCTTAACCCAGCGAAGGTTCTCGGTGTGCGGCTTCTCACCGACGAGATGAACACGATCCGCAATGCCGAGACGCTCGGCCGCTCGCTGCAGTCGCGGCAACTGCGGCCCGCCGCAGACGTGGACGTACTGCGTGTTCGGCACGTCGCGGAACGCCTCGGCGAAGGCTCGAATCGCGAGATGGAGCACCTTCCAGTACGTCGCCCCGCCACCGGAGACGATTCGGAACAGGCCGTCCGGCTTGTCGACGGGAACGACGTCCGTCATCGCGTCGACGTCGCACGGCAGCGACATGCTTCGGGCGACACGCTCCACGCCTAGTGCTCTCAGTCGCCTAACCGACTCGTCCGGCACGGCCACGCCGACGGTGGCGGCTCGGGCACAACGTCGAAGGCCGGGGTCGAGTCGAAATGTCTCCCTCGCCAGCCAGCGGCTGATCTCTTTGATGTGCCCGCCCAGCCCGATGCCACCTCGATACGCCAGCGGCATCACTTCGCCGGCACCAACCGGTCCCCAGACGAACGGCACGCCGCGGCTTGCCAGCACGGCTGCGGGTGACGGCATCCACCAACGCGAGAGCGACACGTGCTGTGCGACGCTGAAGCCGACTTCACGATGCAGCCGAACCGCCATCCGGGCCGCAGCTTTGGTCCACGCGTAGTAGTAGACGTTGAATCCAAAAGCTTTCGAGTCTGCCCACGACCTCAACAGCCCGGCCGTGTCGACGTAGGTCGCGTGCATCGGCATGACACTCGCGTCCCGG
>JBCDKH010000028.1 GCA_038746835.1 Planctomycetota bacterium
ATCTGCACGGCCGAGGGCAGGCTCGTCGAGATCGACAACGCGGGAGGCTTCGACCTTGCGGGTGTCGTCTGTGGCAGCGAAGGAACGCTCGGCCTCGTCGTCGAGGTCGTCGCGAAGCTTACGCCCATCCGCACTGCGTTCCGCACGATCGTCGCGACCTTTGGCAGCCAGGCCGATGCGTGTGACGCCGTCGGCGACATCGTCGGTGCCGGCCATCTGCCCGCGGCGATGGAAATGCTCGACGGCCGGATGGTGAAGGTCGTCGAGGACATCTTCCACCTCGGCATCGACCCGGCGGCAGAAGCGATGCTGCTCATCGAGCTCGACGATCCAGCGCCCATCCTCGATCGCGCCTGTGACGAAGTCTGCGACCTGCTTCGCGGTCGAGACGCCTTGACGGTCGAGACAGCCTCCGACGCTGCTCGCAAGGCGGAGCTCTGGACCGCACGCAAGAAGGCCTTCGGTGCCATCGGCCGGATTAGCCCAAGTTACTGCACGCAAGACGCATGCGTCCCGCGGAGCAAACTGGCTGAGGTGCTGGCCAAGGTCGACGAGATCGGCAAGCGACGTGGCCTGTCGATCAACAACGTCTTCCACGCCGGTGACGGCAACGTGCACCCGATCTTCCTGTACGACGACCGAAATCAGGCCGAGATTGACAACGTCCTGATCGCGGCCGAGGAGGTCTTGCAAGCCTGCATCGACGCTGGCGGGACGATCACGGGCGAGCATGGCGTGGGCCTGGAGAAGCTCACGATGATGCCGCGACTGTTCGACGACGCGACGCTCGAAGCCTTCCGATCGACAAAACGGGCGTTCGATCCGGGTGGGCGGTTCAACAGCGGGAAGCTGCTGCCGGCTGTCGGGGAAGCGATGCAAAAACCGACGTCGCCCGGGAGGAAGGTTCCCCAGTGAGCGTGCCCGGATCGCGGCATTGAGGTGCCGCCGCGTTCACTCAGCTGGTCGGCTGGTCGGCTCTCCGCGGACGAGTGCGTCGACGGCGTCTGCACGCTTGCGAGCGAGTCGTTCGCGGGCCTCGCGTGGGAGCTCGCTCTCGTAGACCAGCAGCGATCGGCCGTCGCCGAGGTCGACCAGAAGGACCGGAAGCTCCGCATTCCGGAACCCGGCAACGGCAGCGCGAGGTCTGCCCGGCTCGAAGCCATCGGACGTGACGTGGTCGAGATAGACGCCGTCGCTGTCGACCTCCCACGCGAGCCCGGTGATACCGCCGAGGCTGTCGAGGGCTTGACGAATGGTGGCTTCCTCGAGGTAAAGCCGAACCTGCTGGAATCGCGGTTCGACTTTCGCAAGCGAACCGGGCGCGATCCGGAACGGCAGACCCGCGAGCCGTTCTAGATCGTCGATGACCTGTTGAAGCTCCGCACGCTCGTATGCGAGTCGCACTGGACGATCGAGTGCTCGCAGAACCCACTCGTCCTTCGGCAGGACGATCAGCTTCGCCGAGTCGGGGTACCACGTTGCGGCCGTCTGCTGGGCGATCGCTTCCATCGCCGAGGCCAGCGTCGCGTCGCGCGAGACGAAGACTGGCCGCTCGCGCAGCATGTCGGGCAGGCGATTGTCGACCACGTAACCCGGCTGGGTTCGACCAGCTTCCTGAGCGGCGCTGTCGACCTCTTCCAACGCAAGATCGACGGCCTCGAGCAACTGCGCGACCGTCGGGCGATCCTCAACGAGATCGAGCCGGAGGCCGCTGAGCAGGTCGAGCATGGCGACCTCTTCCACGGTGGTCCGACGACCGACCCGCCGAAGCGACGGCAGCGGGAGCATCTCCACCCGGCCGTCGCGGGCGACGTACTGCAGGCCCAATCGCTGCGCGATCGCAGCGATCGTCTGTCGCAGCGGCGTCGCGGTGACGCTGACGCTGATCGGCGTCTCCATGCCGTACGGCAGCGTGTGCCACGTCTCGTCCGGCACTTGAAACGGCACGTTCGTCTGACGCGTGATCTCTGCAAGCACCTCCGGCAACGGCCGATTCGACACGGTCAGCGCCGCGTCACCGTCGAGCAGACGATTGATCGTCGCCTCCGAAACCCGGGCTTCGTCAGCGACCTGTGTCGTCGGCTGCGCTTCGGCGTCGTCTTGCGCACCGGCGCGCTCTGCGCCGGCCATCAGGGCAAGGCCACTCGTGAAAGTCAGCAACAACGACTGCCGCATCGCGGAGAGTCTAGAGCAAACAGCTGCGCGGTGTGGCGTCTGACATGCGACAACCGATTCGCTACCGCGCCGGCAGCGGAACGTTCTCGAACGCGAACGGCACGGACAGATCGCGCGTCGACGTCGGGATGGTCCACACCACGCGTGCAGGCGGGTCAAGCTGGCCGCTCCAGTCAGTGAACGTTTGCGTGAACATCGACTTGCCGGGCACTTCCGAGTGGCTTCGCCAGCGGCTTCCTGACGGCTGCCACGCACGACCGTCGGTGTCGACCACCTTCAACGCGTCGGCGTGAAGTCGAAGCTCGTCGCGATCGGCCGTGTCAACGATGAATCGCAGCGACAGCGTCGGCAGCCGATCGGCCGCGTCGAGTTCGCGCTCCTGCTGCCGACGAATCTGCGCCCGGTTCTGCAGCATGCCCTGCAGTGCCGCGGGGTTTTCGATGCGCAGCGATTCCAGCTCGAACTGCATGTCGCCGACCTGCCCTTGTGCACCGACGGGGACAGACCACGCGTCGTCGTCCTGATCCAAGCCCTGCTGCGGCGTGCCGTTGTCGTCCGTCACCTTGACCGCGAGCGACTCGGCCTCTTCGGTGATGTCGGTCTCGAACGTCTCGCGACCCTCCGCGACCGTCAGGATCACCCGGCCCGAGAGCCGCTGGAGCCTCTCGCTCTCGGCGCCGGCCTCGGCGTCGAGCGGGAGGTTGACCAATCGAAAGAAACGATTGCTCCGGACGTAGTGCCGATGGTGACGTGACTGTTCGGTCGGTGGTGCGAGGTTGTTGCCGCGCTCGTCGATTGCCTCGTCGACAACGAGACTCTGCTGGTTGCCCGCCAGGAGCAGCTTGGGTTCGACGAGGAGACGCAGCTGCAGATTCAGAGCCTGCCCGGTGTTCGAGCGTGACGGGTTGATGTCGCCGGCGTCATTGCGGACAAACTCCATCGAGCCGTTGCGGTTGCGTGTGGCCTGCATCAGCTCGACCCGAGCGGCCGGCACGTAGCCGACGACGTCGTCGTTGGTTTCGCCGACCAGCGAGACGGGTCGGATGCCGAGGGTCTGCCGGTCGCGCCAGACCTGCGGGTGATCGTGCTCGCCAGGCCAGTAGTTGATCGCCTCGCCGATGGCCTCGACCGCGTCCCAGAACGGCACGTCGTCGAGCACCAGCTTGAGTGGCTTCTGTGCGTCGTCTGGATCGCCCCAGTCGGCGACGACGCGCCTGTGGACGTTGAACCGTTGATCGTCCTGATCCGGACTCGGCCGCTCGCCGGCGTCGATGTCGAGCAGGCTGAGCAGCGCCGCCAGCGCGTCGTCGGCGGTCCCGTCGATGTCGAGCGTCACACGCGTCTCGCCGAAGCGATCGCGTTCTTCGAGTAGATCGAGCACGACGGCAGCCCGGGCTCGGACTTCGTCCGACGCATGATCTTCGGACGCCTCGACGATCATCGCCCGAAGTGTCGGCTCGGTCGTGGCAAGCTGATAAAGGTACTGCTGACCGGCCTCGCGGCTGGCAAAGTCAGGGGAATCGAGTGCCAGCAGCGCGGCCTGGACTTCGGCGTCGGCCGGATCCGGTGTGGGCTGATCCGCCCACGTCAGCGACGAGGCAAGGCACGTCGCCGCGGCCAGAAGCAGGAGCGGACGCAGCGTCGAAGAGTGGGCCATGCCTCAACTGTAACGTGCCGAGGCCAGCCTTCTTAGCCGAAATGGCGGAAAGCTTCCGTTCTCAAGCGACGACGCGACGTCGGCCACTTGGCTTGCGTTTCACGCTCGGCCGCATCGCATCGCCGGCTGTGACGGGTTCGGGCTTGGGATCAGGGTCGGCAAAAAGCGTCGCCGGGCGATCGATCGTGGTGGCGGCGCGTTGCTGCTCGACGAGGACCGGACCGAGTGCGCGAATTCGGTCTGCGAGCTGCTGCTGCTGGGCAAAGAGCTCCCGGTTGACGCTGCCGATGGCCCGATCGTCGGCCCGGTGGATGTCACCGGTCAGGGTTCGTGCGATGCACGCCTCGACATTGGCCGCGTTGGCCATCTCGACCCAGTCCGCACGAACGGTGACGGAGACCCCGCCGTCGCCGAGCGTCAAAAGGCCCCAACGCGGCGGGAGGTCGGCCTTCTTCAGCAAGCCCGCCGGAGCCATCACGTAGTGCAGATGCGCCATCGGCGTGAGCAGGCAGCTTTTGAACTTTCCGAGCCCGGCCTGGCCGCGGATTTTGCGGTGGCGACGGACCAGCCCGCGTTGGAGCCAGTCCTCACGTTTGGCCTTCAGGGCGAGCTTGAGTTGTTTCGGGTCGCGGCAGCAATCACGCAGGAAGTCGCCGCGACTGGCCTTGCACTCGATAAAGATCGACTGCGGCAACGCGTACGGCACCGACAGGTAGTTGTGATATGCCCGAAAGACGCCGGCCCCGACGGCATCGATGATGCCCAGCGGATTGATCCGGACTTCGGCAGCGACAGAGCGGTAGCCCTGGCGGAACATCCAACGGCACGCTTCCTTCTTGAGCGTCTTGTGCATCAACGTCTCGCCGGCCATGGCGCACGCTCCTTCGTCGACGCGTCGTGCGTCGCAACCTGTCGAAGGCCTCGGCCACTCCTTGGCACCCGCGGAACCTCCTTGGCCCGCGGCCCGAATCGTGACAGCGTCACGATGCTCGCTCGGCTTCCTCGACAAGCAGGTCAATCTAACGATCCCCAACCGATCTTCAACCGAACGCACTCACGCTCTTGGGCTCGCGCAATCTTCGTCCTCGCATTGACGACGATGACTGCGCGGCTATCGTGTCGGCCCGATCGCGGGGTAGAGCAGCCTGGTAGCTCGTCGGGCTCATAACCCGGAGGTCGCGGGTTCGAATCCCGCCCCCGCTACTGCGATCAACCCGAAGGACTTGCAGCAATGCGAGTCCTTTTTTGTTTGCCAAGAGCGCATCGCGATCAGTGCCGGTGGCGTCACGTGTCCCCAGCTCAGCAACCGGAAGCTCGCTACTCCTCAAGACCAGCCCGTACTTCGTACATCTGACACCCGATCTCACGGATGCCGTCGATCAGGCCGGCGTGGGGGTAGTCGGTGACGGTGACCATCCCGGCGTTGAAGTTCTCCTGGTCGGGTCGACCAGCGAGGGACTGGTCGACGTACTGGAACCAGTGCGCCCCCACGACCTGCGGGTGGTTCAAGGCACTGCGGATGTACGCCTGATAGAACTCGCCCCGCTGGGCCTGGTCAACGGCCTTGGTGTTGGAGGAAGCGAAACCACCGGCATCTTCGGCCCCGAAGCCGAACTCGCCGATGATGATCGGCCGATCGATGCCGTCGGGAAGCCTCAGGTCTTCGATCGAATACCTGTAGATGTTGTAGCTGACGACATCGCAGTGCTTGGCGGAGGCGCGAACAGCAATGTCGTTTCGCCACGCAAAGCGGACGCCGAGGTAGAGCTTGTCCGGTGCAACGGCGCTGATCTCTTCCTTGATCGTCCGGAAGTACGTGTCGCAAAGCAGCTCGTAGAAGCGTTCGAGGTCCGCGCGTGCCAGCTCGAGGCTTGGCGGCGCTTCGGTGCGTTGGAGCAGGTCGTCCCACGACGCGTAGTCCGTGCCCCAAGCCGCGTTGAGCGCCTCGATGTCGTCGTAGTTGGCCTTCAGGTCGTCCACGAACACGACTTTGGCGGCCTGTTCGGCTGGGCTCGTGAGCGTGGCGACAGCGAGATCGGTCGTGTTGCCCCACGCCTTCTCGTTGTCGACGAAGTAGCCAATGTTCCAGGGGTCGGTCTGCTCCTGCTCGTAGCGAGCGATGGCGGAACGAACGATTTGGCGATACTCCGGGTCAAAGACGTCTGGGAACTGGCCCCAGTATCCGGTGGAACCCGCAATCGGCGTCGCGCCCGAGACCCACACGTGTGTGGCGTAGGCCGTTTTTTGCTGGCGATAGATGATTGGGTCACCCCAAGCAGCGATCGTGTTCATTCCCCAGCTGCGGATACGCCGATGGGCGATGTCCCCAAACGCCTCACGCCAGCCCTCGCCGTACTTGCGTTCCAGGTTGGCGTTGTGGAAGTCGAACATGCGATACGGCAATCGCTCCTTATAGAAGCCGTGCGGGGCCCAGCCCGCGTTCACGTTCGAGTGCTTGAAGAACGGGTCGTCTTCGTCAGGAATCCAGGCGAAGTACGCCTCGCGGTGTTCGATGCCAGTCTCACCGCCGAAGCGCACGTCGACGCAGTCCGGGCCGGTGGAGAAGAAGAGCCGACCATCCGGGTCGACCAGCCACCACTTCCCGTCGTGCTTCGCTACGCGGAAGTGCCCGGTCGCTTCAAGCTTGGGACCGTCCTTCCACCCGCCGAAACGGTTGAAGTTGTCGGGGCCGGGCATCGCGGCCAGCTCGGCCTCCTCGGATTCCCGCTGGGCCACCAGGTCGTCGTCGGTCATCGCCTTCCCGAGCCAGTCGGCGTGAACGAACTGCCCGTAGCGATCGACGAACGGCAGGAACTGCGACGAGTCGACCATCTGCACCTTGCCCTCGGCACGGACATTCCGGAGCACGAAAGACTCGTCTTGCTTCGGTCCGACAGAGAACAGAATGAGCTTGACCACGTCGCGCGCGTCGATGGCGGCCTCACCGGGCGTCACCCGCATTCCGACGAGCGACATCGGCGGATCCAGAGCCCATTGCGTCGCGTACAGCCGCAGGGTGATCGTCTTGGTCTCGCCCGGCACGACCTCATCGAGCGTGAAGGTGCGGAGGCTCTCATCGTCGTCGGCACCGGGATTGTCCGCGCGCAGGCCGAGTCGAATACGCGTGTCACCGACGTTCTCGATGTCGACGTTGATGAACTGCCAGGCCGACAGGTCCCACCTGCCCTCTGGGGCTTCGATCACGACACCCGGGAACCTCCCTGGCGCTGCGGCAACATCAAGACGCAGACCACGACCTGCCGCATCTCCCTGCACGAGCGTGGCGACGGTGTTTGCACCGACGTTCGGCACGTAGTCCTCGTCGAAGACCACCAGAGGCTTCGTCTCCGCGTCGGTCTCCAGGTAGGTCTCTGGCGACTGGTGGGGAATCTCAGATGGTTCCTGAGCCAGCGCAACGCTGGGGATGACGAGTGCGACGACAAGGGCAAGCGCCGGCCGCCACGAGTGATGCTGATCTGTATTCACGATGTGGTTGCTTAAGTTACGGTTAGAGACTTCTTGGAGGCGAATCCGAAGACTGCGATCCGAAGACTGCGCAGCATGCTTGAGGGGCGACCTTGTTATGACGCTACACGAGACGCTGGAACACAGCTCGAGTGACGCGCTGGCTCAACATTCGACATCGCGCCCTTCGCTACCGAAGAGGGCCAGCCGCGTCTCCGTGTCGCAGCCTTGAGCGCCGGCGCCCGTGTAGTGGAACTGCAGTGCTCGGCGGCGATGTCCGCTGAAGTTGGCTGGCGTGCCGTGCATCAGCAACCCCGAGAAGACCAACGCCCCGCCAGGCGGAAGCGGCACGGCCACTGTCGGCAAGCCCATGACGTGGCTGTCGCAGATCTGCCAGTCTCGCCGGTTGAAGTGCGGGATGATCTCGTGGTGTGTCGACTCCACGAGGTGCATGCACCCGTTGTCCAAGCGGGCCTCGTCCAGTGCGATCCACACCCCGGCGATGCGGGTGCCTTGGGGGTAGTTGAAGTAGGCATGGTCTTGATGCCACGGCTTCTCACGGCCGCCACCCGGTGGCTTGAGCAGAGCCATCTCCTGGACGCACGTCGGTTCGTCTTGTACGAGGATGCGCAGGAGCTTCATGAGCTCCGGATCGTTCACGATCGCATTCAATCGCTCGTCGTAACGCCCGAAGGCCGTGAGCTTTCGGACCAGGTCGGCACGGGCGTTGTCGTCGTGGCTTTCCACATCCACGTCTGCCGCGGATGCCTCGAGCATGATGTTGTTGAAGTCCGGGTTGCGTCCCATGACCAGATCGCTGATCGCAGCGATCGCCGCATCGATGGCCAGGGCGTCGAATGCCTTTTCAAACGCGAGGTACCCCTTTTCCTCGTAGAACCGGAGCGCTGCGTCGTCGACGGCCGACAGGTCGGGCAAAAGCTCAGCGGTCTTCGTAACCGTGTACAGGCCGTCTGGGTAATCCTGTGCGCCGTGGTGGTCGATGCCTGGGATCGAGCTTGCCGTCGTGTTCATGTGCTTTTCCGTTCTGGATCAGTGCCGTACTGTTCGTAGGGAGAGATTGCACCACAAGATGATCGCTTTCCATGGCTCCGTACGACAAATAGATGCACTGGTCCGACACGGGTGTCGTCTGGAAGATGAACCGCTGCTCGCGGAGCTACCCGGAGCCCGGCTGGTCGATTGGCCGCGAGTGGTCCCGGCAGCTGGTCGATCTGGACCTGTGGCTGGTCCTTAGGGGACGCGGCTGGATGCAGTACGACGCGCAGCGGATTGAGCTACGTCGCGGTGTTGCGATCGTCGCCCGCCCGGGCAGCACGTTCGAAGCCGAGCAGGATCTCGACGATCGACTCTGTGTCGATGCGATTCACTTCGATTTGCTCGACAGCCGCGGAGAACGGTTGCCGACGTTCGCGCTGCCGCCGCGCGTGATGAGTGTGCCGGACTTGGTCCTGGCCGAGGCTGTTTCTCGCCGGCTGCGTGAACGCCCGTACCTGCGTCCACGGACCCATCTGGCGACAGACGATCCGGTTGCGCGAGCCCTTCTTCGAGGACTCCTTCTGGATCTTGAAGATCACACACTCGACGAAACGCCGACGGGGGCGTCGAGCGAGACGCATCTGCACCGCGTCATGGTCCAGCACGCCTTGACGATGATCCACGAGAGCTTCCGGGGACCGTTGCGTGTCGCCGACCTTGCGCAAGCGATGGGCTACAGCGCTGACCACTTTGGCCGAATCTTCCGCAGCATCACCGGCCAGACGCCCCAAGCCGCGATGATCCAGGCGCGGCTGGACCGCGCACGCCACCTGCTCAAAGCAACGCCGATGTCCATCGCGCAGATCGCCGAGTCGCTCGGCTATTCCGACGTCTTCTTCTTCTCGCGCCAGTTCAAAAAGTTCGTCGGCGCATCGCCTTCGCAGTTCCGCAGGAGCGGTTTATCAAAATCCCATTGAGTTCAGCACCTGATCGACACCACGCCGGCCGTCGAATTGTTCCTCCGCCAGCCGCCGGGCAGCCGAGGCGGCATTGGCGTCGTTCAGCTTCTCCGTTGCTTCGACGGGGTCGCGAAACCCCAGCAGGCCCTCGCCATCGTTGAGGTCACGGGTTCGAATCCCGTCCCCGCTACTGCGATCACGACGCCCGTCACTTGCGCGACGGGCGTTTGCGTTTGGTTGTGGCATCGCCCAGAACAACCCCTTGGTATCCGTTATGGTCGCGCTTCTCATGAGAGAAGTTCCAGTTCGGTACATGGATGAGTCCTACGCCCAAAGCGGAAGAACCTTCGTAGCCAAGGAGCCCAGTGATCTTCCTGGGTTCGATCACTCTGCTGACGATCGATCTGCGTTCGGCGGTAGCTTGATGCATCCACGAGTCGAAGCGACGGGCAGGTTTCGCGTTGATCGCACTGGCGGACGGTGGTGGCTGATCGATCCCGAAGGCTACCGGTTTTTGCACATCGCAATGAACGCCGTCGCGCCATGCAAGATCGGCGGAAAGCATGGCGTCGATCACCGGCACTTTGGCCCGGTCCATCAGCGATCCTTCGACGCCAAATTCGCCGGTAGCGACGACGCGTGGCGAGATAAGACGCTTCCGATGCTTCACGAGGCAGGGTTCAACGGCACCGGGATGGCCTCCATCGACGCATGCAACCGACGCGCCGAGCGGCCGATGGTTTACGCCCCGCAGCTGCAACTCATGAGCGGCTTCGGCAGACGGGTCGGCGGTACTTGGCAGGTTCCGGGGCATCTGGCGTACCCGGGTGACGTCCCCTACGTGTTCCACGACGCGTTTGACGAGTACGTGGCAGAGCAACTCGACCAACGCGTGGCACCGATGGCTGGTGACCCGTGGCTGCTGGGCTGCTTCACCGACAACGAGCTGCCACTGGGGCGCTTGATACTCGACAACTGCCTGTCACTCGCGAAGACCGACCCTTCACACTCAGCGGCGCGGCGATGGCTAGAGGAGCAGAATCTGTCGCCCGACGCGATCGATGACGGTGATCGCGAGGCGTTCCGAGGCTTCGTGCTGGACACCTATCTTCGCCGCGTTGTCGGACCGCTGCGAAACGCATTGCCAGGGCACCTGGTGCTCGGCTGCCGTTTCTACGGAGTCGAGAAGCAGTCGCAGACAGTGTTCGAGGTGGCGGGTCGCCACTGTGATGTCATCAGCGTGAACCACTACGGCTGTTGGACTCCTGCCGACGACGTCCGCCGCTGGGCTGAATGGGCCGGTCGACCGATCACCGTCTCGGAGTGGTACGCCAAGGCAGATGACACCGGGATGTCAAACACAACCGGAGCCGGTTGGACCGTGCCCACGCAGGCGGACCGCGGCGCTTTCTACGGGCACTTCGTTTTGTCACTGATCGAGTCAGGCGCGTGCGTCGGCTGGCACTGGTTCAAGTACCTCGACAACGACGTCACCGATACGAACGCCGAACCCTCGAACCGCAACAGTAATAAAGGCGTCGTGTCCGCGACCTACGAGCCATACGACCAACTCCTGTCGGCCATGAAATCGGTCAACCACCGGGTGTACGGGCTGGCACAGCACTTCGACCGAGCGCGCGAGGCGGCGCGTTCATGAGCACCCGGCATCGCCGGAGCCGGCGAAGAGGGGCCGCGTTACTCGGAGCGGCCTTGCCGTTCGGCTTCGTCTTTGCAGCAAGCGACGTGATTCTGCCGCTTTGGGCGGCGCGCGACCTGGGACTCACCGCAGGCGAGTGGTCGCTCCTGCGATCGACTCGCGTCATCGGCACGTTCGGGATGATGGTCCTCCTGACGATCATCACGCCCTGGCTCACGCCGACCTCGCTTGCGACCGGTGCACTGCTGCTCACGGCTCTGGCTATCGCAGCGATGTCGATCTTCGGGGAGACCGGACTGTTCGTTTGGGTGATGCTGCTCGGTGGAGGGGTGAGCGCGAGCTTCGTCGGAATCAATGCCCTCACACAGCTGGTCAGCAGACGTCGTCAAGGTTCGGCCAATGCTGCCGTTCGCGGCGCGATCACGTCGGGCAAGTTGCTCGCGCCGATCGCCGCCACATCCGCAGCGAGCCTCCTAGGGGGATATCTCGCGGTCCTGGCGTCGGCCTCGGTGCTGTTGGTCCTTGCGGCCGGTTCTCTGGCCTTCTTCCCGATCGGACGCGACACCCACCCGGCCCGACGCGGCTCGGAAGCGACAGGGCGTGCGTCAACGCGGATCGCTAAACGCGTCGCCGATGCGTTTGTGTCTCCGTTGCGGAATCGACCGCTACAGAAATTCATCCACCTGAGCGAAGTGCCGCGAGAGCTCATCCTGATCGCGCCCGGCTTTGCTGCCATCCGCCTCGTGACCGATATGGGCCAGCCGGACGCGATCGTCGGGGTCACTGTCACGAGTGCCTCGATCGGAACGCTTCTTGCGAGCTTCTGGTACGCACGTCACCTCGACTCCGCGTCGCTCCGGAAGACCAAGTTCCTGATTTCGGTCTCGGCCAGTCTCGCGATCGTCGCCGCGGGTCTGGCTGCGAATTGGTGGATGCTCGCCGGAGCGATAGGGCTGATGTGCTGGTTCGCCAACTTCAACGGGGCACCGATGAGCATGTGGATCAGCCGCGTCACCGGTGCCTTGCCGATATCGTCGTCTTTGACGCACCACAAGCTTGTCTCCAGCGGCTACGGCGTGGTCGTGGCGCTCGCCTTTGCCGCTTTGGAGCCACACATCGGACTCGCGTCAGTGTTGATCACGCTTGGCGTGGCGGGTGTCGTGACCTCCTTTCCGATCTTGCTTCTCGAAGAGCCCGACCCGTCCTCTACCCACCTGTGATGTTCAGCACGTGATCTACCCACAGCCGCCCGTCGAAGAGCCGTTCGGCCAGGGCACGCGCCTCTGGAGCGCTTACTGCTGGGTCCTCTGCCAAGCCTGTCAGGGCTGACACGGCTTCCCCTCGAGATTGGAATCGCAAGATGCATCGCTCATCGTCGCCAAGGTCCGCGCGTGGCCCGGACCACTCGACGACACACGGCCGGCCGGTGGCGAGATAGCAGGCGGTGCGATCGCTGATCCAGCCGGTCTCGAGCCTGCGGTAGCTCGGTTTGCAGCAGCTGAACTCGCCTTTCGAACTGGCAATGAAGTCGCGATAGCCGGTGAGCGATCGGCCGACGTCGTGGGCTTCGCGGATGGTCCAGCCGAGGTCTTCGAGGCGGCGTTGTTCCTCGGGGTCGTCGTTCAGGTTCGCGGCCAGGACAATCGGCTGGCCGATTCGTTTTGGCAGGTCGAGGTACGGCTCGAAGGCCGTCCGCTTGTCGTTCATGTACGGCGTGCCGTCGGCGTCGACCATCCAGACGTCCATGTACCAGTGCGTCACCGTCGACCACGCCCCGCCACTCGACGGCATTGCAGGCCAGTGATCGAGCGCGACGGCCGGCAAGACCGGGTGCCACGTCAGGTCCGTGCGGACCAGGTCATCGTCGAATCGGCCGTTGCCGACGGTGAGGTACGCGTCGTGCGTCGCGAGCGACATCTGCGCGTGCCGGACGGCGTACTGGACCATGCCGGGATCGGTATCGAGCAGTGCCGACTTGCGAAACTTCGTCGGAAAGTCATCCGGCAGGTTGTATCGAGCGTTGAACAGCAAATCGCCGCCGACGTCGGGCATCGGTCGGTGGCTCAGCCGCGGGTGCGGTCGGCCTTTGGCGTCGACGATGCAGATCGACCGGTCGAGGCCGAATGGGCGAAGGTGATCCTGCAGCGATGCGAACTGCTCGTCAAGCTTGGTGACGTCGTCGCCCGGTTCGACCATGTCGAGCCAGACCACCTCGAAACCACGAGCGCGGAAGGACAGGGCCCAGTTCAGATAGACCCACAGGTGCCCGGCCTGCTGGTACTTGAGCGTGTTGCTGGTCGCGACACAGACGCGGGACATTCGTGCGAGCGTAACGAGAAACGGCCCCGGACTGTCGTCCGGAGCCGCTTCGTCTCTCTCTCACACAGGTCGGGATGTCTCCCGAATCTCTCCCCGGGGTCTCTCCCTGTGATCTCTCTCCCGTCGATCTCTCACCTGTGACTCTTCCCCGAGTCGGTCGCGATCAGGCGCGACGACGGCGGAGCAGGCCGAGGCTGACGACGCCGAGCAGGCCGGCGGTGGTCGGCTCGGGCACGATGACCGTGTACAGGCCGAGCGGTGCGAGGCCGGTAATGTCGTCGCCGGTATCAGCCGGGAAGTAGATCTCCCCAGAAAGGTTCGCACCAAGAAGGTCAGCGATGTCGTCCGAATCGGCAACGGTCCACGTTCCGGACCCACTGAACGCCACGCTACCGGCGGTGAACGTTGAACTCAGGTCGTCCGTGTAAGAGAACACATTCAGCCCGGTGTCCACGCCAGGGAATGTTCCGCGAAACAGCAGAGGAGTCGTGTCGGTCGTTTCATTTGCGCTGGTCAGGTCACCTGCAACCAGCGTCGACGTCAGAGCTCCACCTAAGTCAGACGTGTAAAACTCGGCGAGGTAGAAGCCGGTCGTGTCGGAGCCGGACGCGTCGATCGCCGACAGCCCGTCGGTGGCAGTGATGGTGACTTCGCCGGCGACCGTCAGGTCGACTTCGAGGAGAACTTCCAAGTTCTGTGCCGAAGCAACGGAACCACCAGCGACCAGAACGGCCGCGCCTGCAAGCATCGTGTTTTTCATTCGAACTCTCTCTTCCCAGTACTTCAAATGTCGGCTGGTTAGGCCGGGTACGCAGTTGTGGACGTGAGGATAACGAACGCGGGCGGACGTTCAAGCCAAATCAACGTGTCAACTGCAAATTTCTTCGCCCTATCCTGTGGCATGGCGATCTACTCCGAGAAACCGCACAATCCGCTCGGCAGCCGCAAGACCCTCGCCACTGCCGCCGGCGAGGTCACCTACTTCGACATGAACACGGTCGGCGACGTCGACCGACTGCCCTTCAGCATCAAGGTTCTGCTCGAAGCCGCCCTGCGCAACATGGACGGCTTCGAAGTGACTGAAGAGAACGTGCGCGGCCTGGCCGCGTGGTCGCCAACGGCTGAGGCGACCGAGGTTCCCTTCAAGCCGGCACGCGTCATCCTTCAAGACTTCACCGGCGTTCCATGCGTCGTCGACCTGGCAGCGATGCGGTCCGCCATGAAACGAGCCGGCGGCGATCCGCAGAAGATCAACCCGCTCGTCCCGGTCGACCTCGTCATCGACCACTCTGTCCAGGTCGACGAGTTCGCCAATCCGCTGGCGATGATCAGGAACAGCGAGATCGAGTTCGATCGCAACCGCGAGCGGTACGAGTTCCTCAAGTGGGGCCAGAAGGCGTTCAAGAACTTCGGCGTCGTCCCGCCGGCCACCGGCATCGTCCACCAGGTCAATCTGGAGTACCTCGCCGGCGTTGTGCTGACGCAGGACGGCGTCGCCATGCCCGACTCGCTCGTCGGCACCGACAGCCACACGACCATGATTAACGGTCTGGGCGTCCTCGGCTGGGGCGTCGGCGGCATCGAAGCCGAGGCCGCGATGCTGGGCCAGCCCTGCTACCTGCTCACGCCCGAAGTCGTCGGCATGAAGCTCACCGGCGAGCTGCCGGAAGGTGCCACCGCCACCGACCTGGTCCTCCGCGTCACCGAAATCCTCAGAACCCACGGCGTCGTCGGGAAGTTCGTCGAGTTCTTCGGCCCGGGTATGAAGTCGATGACCGTCGCCGACCGCGGCACCATCGCCAACATGGCTCCGGAGTACGGAGCGACGATGGGCTTCTTCCCTGTCGACGAGAAGACGCTGGACTACATGCGGCTCACGGGACGCGACGACAAGCAGATCGACCTCGTCGAGCGGTACACCAAGGCCAACGGCCTCTGGTGCGAAGCCAGCAGCGAGCCGGTCTTCACCGAAACGCTGGAGCTGGACCTCGGCACGATCACGCCGAGCATCGCCGGGCCGCGTCGGCCACAGGATCGCATCGAACTCAGACAGAGCCGCAGCAGCTTCCGCAGCGTTCTCATGGACGACTTCGGGCAGAACCTCGACGGACAGATCCCGCGTCTGGATCGCTGGTCGAACGAAGCGCCGTTGCACGAAGACGGCTCGCACGCGGGCGAGGCTGATGCGCAAGCAGCCGACGCGATCAGCCACCTCGAGAGCGGTAACGGTCCTGCCGGCGGATCGGGTGACGCCCACGAAGCCTCGCCGAGCTTCATCGGCGAAGCTGCCCAGGCCGTCGCGGAGAAGGTCGCCGAGGTTGGCGGTGCGGTGAAGATGGCGCTTGCTCCCAAGGCGACCGGCAAGCTGCAGCACGGTGACGTCGTCATCGCCGCCATCACCAGCTGCACGAACACGAGCAACCCGAGCGTCATGGTCGCCGCCGGCCTCGTCGCCAAAAAGGCCAACGAGCGCGGGCTTTCCGTGCCGCACTGGGTCAAGACGAGCCTTGCCCCCGGCAGCCGCGTCGTGACCGACTACCTCGACAAGTCAAACCTCTCGTCGGAACTGGATCAGCTCGGCTTCCACACCGTCGGCTACGGCTGCACGACGTGCATCGGCAACAGCGGCCCGCTGCCGGAGCACATCGCCAAAGAGATCCAGGACAACGACCTCGTCGCCTGCAGCGTGCTGTCGGGCAACCGCAACTTTGAGGGCCGAATCAACCCCCACGTCAAGGCCAACTACCTCGCCAGCCCGCCGCTGGTGGTTGCGTACGCCCTGGCCGGGTCGATGGACGTCGATCTGTCGAGCGAGCCGATTCAGCACGACGCGAACGGGCAGCCGGTCTACCTGAAGGACATCTGGCCGACGCAGGAGGAAGTCTCCAGCACGGTCGCCTCGTGCATCGACCCGAGCATGTTCCGCGATCGCTACGGCAACGTGGCCGAGGGCAACGAAGACTGGAATGCCATTCCGGTCAAGGGTGGCGAGCTCTTCGACTGGTCGGAGGACTCGACTTATGTCCAAGAGCCGCCCTTCTTCGTCGGGCTGGGCGACACGCCCGAGCCGATCACGGCGATCCACGGGGCCAAGGTCCTGGTCATGGTCGGCGACAGCGTCACGACCGACCACATCTCCCCCGCCGGTGCTATCAAGGCGACGGCGCCGGCTGGCAAGTACCTCAAGGAGAAAGGCGTCGGGCTCGCGGAGTTCAACAGCTACGGCGCGCGCCGCGGCAACGACCGCGTCATGGTCCGCGGCACGTTCGCCAACATCCGCCTCAAGAACCAGCTCGCCCCCGGTACCGAAGGCGGCTGGACGACGTTCCAAGGTGACACGTTGCCAGCCGATGTGATCAAGCACGAGAACGGGCAAGCCGTCAGCATCTTCGACGCCAGTCGTGGCTACGGCGTGGCCTCGACCAGCGACGCCGACGTCAACCCATCTGCCGACGGCACGCCGTTGGTGGTGCTGGCCGGCAAGGACTACGGCATGGGCTCGTCGCGCGACTGGGCAGCGAAGGGCACGCTGCTGCTCGGCGTCAAGGCCGTCATCGCCGAGAGCTTCGAGCGCATCCACCGCAGCAACCTCGTCGGCATGGGCGTCCTGCCGCTGACCTTCAACGACGGCGACACGCGCGACAGCCTCGGTCTCGACGGCACGGAAACCTTCGACATCACCGTCGACGACACACTGACTCCGCGACAGATGGTGCCAGTGACGGCAACGAAGTCCGACGGCACGAAGGTGTCGTTCGAGGCGCTGTGCCGCATCGACACGCCCGTCGAGATCGACTACTACCGCAACGGCGGCATTCTTCAGACGGTGCTGCGTCGGTTGATGAAAAGCTGAGTTTTCCCAGAATTCCCTATCGTCCTGAACGAGCGAAGCGAGTCGAAGGACCTCGTTCGCGTCTTGCTTTCGTGCACAGGCGAGGCCCCTTGGCTGCGCTCGGGATGGCAGAGCGGAGGCAATCTGGTCTGACGCACAGGCCGATCTCAGCTGAAAATTGTGCGTTTTTTCTTGTCGTAAGCGTTGCTCGGGGATTGATCGCGCGTTTTTCCCCGATATCTTCCGCGCAAGCCCGCCGCGGGTGGGCTGAACGTCCCTGAAGTCCGGAAGAACCGGCAGATCGGAGCACACATGGCCAAGGCCGTAAAGAAAGTCGCCAAGAAGGCGCCCGCCAAGAAGGCACCCAGTCCCAACAAGCCCATGACCAAGACGGAGGTCTACGCGTACCTCGCAGACAAGGTCGGCATCACCAAGCAGCAGGCCCGCGCGTTCTTCGACGAGCAGGCCGAACTTGCTTACACCCAGGCCAAGAAGAACGACAAGGGCTTCACGGTGCCAGGCATCGGCAAGCTGGTCGTCGTCAAGCGTGGGCCGCGCACGTTCCGCAACCCGCAGACCGGCCAGCCGGTCAAGAAGCCCGCCAGCAAGGCGCTTAAGTTCCGCATCGCCAAGCCTGCCAAGGACGCCGTCCTTCCCGCCGGCAAGTGATCGGACGTCACTGCATGCTCCGGGACGTCGCATGACGCGACGGGCAGGTCGCACGAAGCAACCTGCCGCCGGCAGCATCCCATCGCTCCGGACCAGCGGCCCGCCGGCCTCGTCGGCGGGCCGCGGCCGTTGGAGCTGGCAACGTGCTTGGAGCAGGCAACGTTCTCGGACGCTCGGGTTATCGCCCCTCGTGTTAGACGCCAAGCTGGGCTGAATGGGACATCCGGGTCATGTCACGCCAGACCCTTAACGCCGGGAGCTTCCCGCAGGAAGCCTTTGCCGAAACACATCTCGCCGCCCTCGCCCAAATCGCGGCGAAGGCGGTCGTGAAGAATCCACGTCGCCGGTTCACCGATCGGCTCGCCGACAACAGCCTTTCGCCGCTGGAGGCTCGCCGCCTCATGGCCGCAGATGCCGGCAGCGTCGCGATCGATGACGGCGTCCTCGACCTCGCCGCCGCCGACAACGGCGACTACGGCCTCGCGGTCGAGCTTGACGCCGACGGCAGCCACCTTCGCGGCGTCATCGTCGGCACCGACGGCACGCGTACCGCCGGCGATTGGGTCGATGTTGATTCCGTCCGGCAGATCCGTGTTGCAGGGTCCAGTGGCACCGACCACGTCCGAATCGATGGCCGGCTCGCCGGGTCGGTCGACGTCGTTCAGGTGAGCCCGGACGTCGAGGCCGTCGAGGTCTACCACGTCGACACGCGCTCCTCCAAGTCGGGTGCCGCACGTCTGGCCCGCCAGATCGGCGGCTCGCACGCCGGGCTGGACGTCTCGATCGAGCGCGGCCGCGTCGGCGACTCGTCGATCGAAGTCCAGGACCGCACGCTCCCGAGCATCCAGCAGGTCCGCGTCGAGACGGCAGAGGGCGTCAGCATCACGCTGGCCAACGGGTCCGTCCTCTCGGCCGACCACCTGGCAGAACAGGTTGGCCTGGTGACCGACGTGCTTCTCGACGGCGGCTTCACCGGCAGCGTCCACTACAAGCTCGTCGGACCCGACGGCACGTGGGAGCATACCGAGAACTACGAGCCCTACGCCGTCTTCGGCGACGAAGTGGGCGTCCTGAACGCATGGTCGCACGCCCCGGGCGAGTACCGCCTGGAGACGACGGCCTTCACCGGCAAGAACGGCACCGGTCGATCGGCTCCGGTCGACGCCTTGACCTTCACGGTGTCGAGCGACGTGACCTCGACCGAGACGACCCCGCCTGCCGAGCCGCCCACGGTCACGCCGCCCGTCGTGACGCCGCCCACAGCGCCGGTGGTTCCGCCGACGCCGCCCGTGGTTCCGCCTCCGGCCCCGGTGGTTCCGCCGGCGAGCAACCCGACGTCGCCCGATGTCCGCAACGACGTCGACGGCCCGACGGTCGCCCTGTCGCTCATCAGCGACACCATCCAGGCCGGACTGAGCGTCCACGGCGATGGCTTTGGCACGACGTTCAAGAGTGGCCAGTACAACGACGCCACCTTCGAATGGGACTTCGGCGACGCCGGCTCGGCCCACAACAGCTACCGCGGCTTTGTCGCCGGTCACGTCTACGACACGCCCGGCACCTACACCGTCACCCTCACCGTCACGGACGATCAGGGCCGCGTCGGCACGGCAACCCGCGACGTGCGCGTCGTGGCCTCCACGCGGACGCTGATTCACGTCGACGTCCACGGCAACGACAGCAACGACGGCTCCAGCCCGTCGTCGGCCGTCCGCACGGCAGAGCGTGCCAACGAGCTGCTGGCCAGCTACGGCGACGACGTCGAGATCCTGTTCCGCCGCGGGCAGAGCCACAAGTTCTACAGCGAGATCAACGTCCAGAACGCCAACATCGTCATCAGTGCCTATGGCACAGGCTCCAAGCCGGACCTCGAGTGGCACGGGCCGCACGACTGGACCCGGAGCGTCATCGTGATCAGCCGGTCAGCCGAGCAGGTCACGGTCCGCGGGCTCAGCTTCGACAACGCCAACGTCCATCACACCGGCAAGCAGATCGCCAACGCCATCCGTGGCGGCGGGCAGGAGATCGCTGTCCTGGACAACAGCTTCTACGACGTGTCGAACGCCATCCTCAACAACGCCCAGCCGACCGGCATGCTGGTCCAGGGCAATACGGCCCCGTCCGACACCGGCATTCGTGCCTACTTCGTCTGGGGCGAGGGTGAGCAGCTCAGCGTCGTCGGCAACACCGTCGGCAACTCGACCCGCGAGCACATCGTCCGCGTCGCCAACGGCATCAAGGGCGTCACCGTCGCCGGCAACGACTTCGACAACATCGATCGCACCGACGTCGACCGCTACGACACGCCCAAGGGCACCGTCGTCATGCAACACGGCAGCTTCGCCTACGTCAGCGACAACACCATCCGCGGTGCCAGCGGCGTCGGCCCGCTCGGCGATGCGGACGGTCTCAAGAGCCCGAGCGACCGCTTCGAGTTCGCTGTCTTCGAGTTCAACGACTACGTCGACGACTCGTTCTTCCACGTCGAACACGGTGCCGAGCACATCGACTTCCGCTACAACCGCATGAGCGCCGTCGATGGCACGACCTCGGTCCGAGTCGAGGGTTACAGCAGCGCTTACGACCGCACCGTCGTCGACCTGACCGTGCACGGCAACGTCGCCACCAACTTCGGCACTCAGGGCCGCTTCATCTGGAGCGACTGGGGCGTCGAGGGCATCGAACTGACCGACAACGTCCTGGTCGCGCCGAACTTCAACGTCGGCAACTACCAGACGTTCGCCCTCTACCACGGCTCGGGCAACCTGAACGAGTACACCCTCATCGACGGCAACACGTGGCCCGAACCCACCGAAGGCGGCTGGGCGCAGGGCGGCATGATGTACGTCGGCACCACGGGCGATCGCAGCGAATACCGCGACGCCGACGAGTGGAACAACCTGCACGGCGTCGGGACCGACACCTTCGCCGACGTCAATGCCGACACCGCATGGCTGGCCCTGCTGGCCGAGCACGGACTGACCGACTGGGCCAACTAGGCCTTCACAATTCTGGCGTGCGGCGGGGGCTCAGGTGCGTTGCCTGGGCCCCCGTTGTCTTTTTTGCTTTCCGACTGCCAGTCACAGGCAGGCAGCTCACAACGACGTCCCTCGAACTGTCGTACGGAACAGCGGGGACCGATGATGACTGTGTGCGTCGCGTGCTGGTCATTGCTGAAGCGTGCAACCCGGAGTGGGTGAGCGTTCCGCTGGTCGGATGGTCCCATTACGCCGCCCTGCGCGAGGTTGCCGACGTCCACTTGGTCACGCAGGTCCGGAATTGTGAGGCCCTGACTCGCGCAGGACTCGTCGAGGGCGACGACTTCACGGCGATCGATTCGGAGAAGATCGTCAAACCGATCTGGAACGTCGCCGACACCGTCGCCGGCAAAGGCAAAGGCTGGACCATTCGCCAGGCCGCCATGGCTGCGGCGTATCCGTACTTCGAGCGACTCCTGTGGAAGACCTTCGGCCCGAAGCTGCGCGCCGGAGCCTTCGACCTCGTCCACCAGATCACGCCGCTTTCACCAACGAATAGCCCGAAGACTGCCAGTCGCTGCGCGAAGATCGGCGTGCCGTTCGTCTGGGGCCCGCTCAACGGTGGCGCACCATGGCCCAAAGAGTTTCAGGCCGAACAGCGACAGGAACGCGAGTATCTCGCCAGTGTCCGAGGTGCCTTCAAGCTGCTGCCGGGCTACGCGTCGGCCCGTCGATCCGCGTCGGCGATCGTCTGTGGCAGCCGGCACACGCTGTCGGAGATGCCGGACGACTGCCGCGATCGCTGCGTCTACCTGCCTGAGAACGGGATCGATCCGAGTCGTTTCACGGCTCGGCGAACCCGAACCGCTGGCGACGGCCCGCTGCGACTGGTCAGCATCGGCAGGCTCGTGCCGTACAAGGGCCACGACATGGCAATCCAGGCGGCCGAGCCGCTCTTGCGCGACGGCCGGGCGACGCTGACGATCTACGGCGAAGGCCCGATGCGGCCGGAGCTGGAGAAGCTGGCCGACGGCTTGCCGAACGTCTCGATGCCGGGCTGGGTGAAGCACCACGAAGTTCCCGACGTGCTGGCGGACGCAGACCTGCTGATCTTCCCCAGCATCCGCGAATTCGGCGGCGGTGTGGCGCTGGAGGCGATGGCCGTCGGGCTTCCGGTCGCGTGCGTCGACTATGCCGGCCCGCCGGAGCTGGTGACGGACGACGTCGGCTGGCTCGTCCCGATGGGCAACCGGGCAGCCATCGTCCGCGACTTCCAGTCTCTCATGACGATCCTCGCCGACGACCCGTCGCCGATCGAGGCCAAGGGCAAAGCCGCCAAAGCTCGCGTCGATCGCCTCTTCACCTGGCAGGCCAAGGCGAAGCAGACCCTGTCAATCTACGACGCCGTGCTCGCCGGACGAGCGCTTCCGGACTTCGGAATGCCGCTGAGCTGATTGCGAGCGATGACCGCAGCTCTTTCGATCAGGCATCGCTTCGGCCTCGGGTACAGCTTTGTGCGGCAACGGCCGATACCGTGAGGGTGTCGCCGACTCACGTCGATCTTCGTGCGCTCCAAGAGGACGAGGTCGATCGCATCGAGCGATCCGACGACCGCCAGACGCGGCTGGACGAACGAATGAGCCCCCGCACCGCCGCCGATCACGACACGCGCGAGGTGCTCGTCATCGAGCCCAAAAGGTCGGGCGGGCTGGCTGCGGCGTTTGATCGATCGTTCCTCCGAGAGGTGTCTCGCCAGCGCGAGCTGCTCTACTTCCTCATCTGGCGCGACATCAAGGTCCGCTACAAGATGGCCGCCCTGGGCCTCGCCTGGGCGCTGATGGTCCCGCTGGTCAGCACGATTATCTTCGGCGTCATCGGCACCAAACTCGGCTTCGGAAACGGCCAGCCCGCGCCGTGGATCGTGGTCCTCGCCGCCGGCATGACGCCGTGGCTCTTCATTCAGAAGTGCGTCAGTGACGGCGGGCAATCGCTGGTGCACAACCAGCAGCTGCTCAGCAAGATCTACATGCCGCGTGTCTTCATCCCGTCCGCCTCGTGCGGGACGGCGATGGTCGACATGCTTACGGCCTTCCTGATCACCAGCGGCTTTGCCGTCATCTTCACAATCACCGGCAGCTGGACGCCGACGTGGAATCTCTTGGCGATCCCGCTGCTGGTCCCTCTGACCTTCGTCGCCGGCGTCGGGACGGCCATCCTGCTCAGCGGCATCACCGTCCTCTACCGCGACGTGCGGTTCCTGATTCCGTTCTTCACGCAATTCGGCCTGTGGCTGAGTGCCGTCGTCTTCCCGCTGGAACTGGTTCTGCCCGAAAACTACCTCTGGATCGCAGCGATCAACCCGTACGCCGGCATCGTCAGTGCCTGGCGCAGCGCCATCATCGGCACCGAATGGCAGCCGCTCCTCGTCGCCAGCAGCTGCATCCTGAGCCCCATCATCCTCCTCGTCGGCGTTGCCTATTTCCGACACGTGGAGCGACGCTTTGCGGACATCGCGTGACCAGAAGTACCGAGTAACGAGTAGCGAGTAGTGAATCGCCAGATGTCGCCACTCCGTACTCGGTACTCCATACTCCTTACTTCCGAACAATGCTTCCCGCCGTTCATGTCGAAAACCTCTCCAAGGCCTATCGCATCGGGCTCGAGGACAAGCGCGAGCGGCCGAGCGCGTTCGCGGGCATCGGGGGCTACCTCAAGAAGTCGATCCGCGACACGCGGCGTCGCCTGAGCGAGGACTGGACGGACGAGAACGACACCTTTTGGGCGCTGTCGGACGTCAACTTCACCGTCGACGCCGGCGAGACCGTCGGGCTCATAGGACGTAATGGTGCAGGCAAAAGCACGCTGCTCAAGATCCTCAGCCGCATCGTCGAGCCGACAGAGGGCAAGATCACGCTCCGCGGCCGGGTGTCGTCGCTGCTGGAAGTCGGCACCGGCTTCCACCCGGAGCTGACCGGACGTGAAAACGTCTACCTCAACGGCGCGATCCTCGGGATGCGCCGCGAAGAGATCAAACGGAAGTTCGACGACATCGTCGAGTTCAGCGAGGTCGGCAAGTTCCTCGACACACCCGTCAAGCGCTACTCCAGCGGCATGTACGTGCGGCTGGCGTTCAGCGTCGCAGCGCACCTCGATCCGCAGATCATGATCGTCGATGAGGTGCTGGCCGTCGGGGATGCGTCGTTCCAGAAGAAGTGCCTGGGCAAGATGAACGACGTCGTGAAGGAGGGGCGGACCGTGCTGTTCGTCAGCCACCAGATGGACGCCGTCGCAAGCCTGTGCGGCAGCGTCATGGTCGTCGACGGCGGCAAGGCGAGCGAGCGGCTGCCGACAGAAGAAGGCATCACGCGGTACCTCGGCGGACGCGAGCAGTCGGCTGGCATCCCGCTCGCCGATCGCCCGCGGACAACCGATCGTGAACGCCCGCCGATTTTCGTCGATTTGCAGATCACAGACGAAGAAGGCAAGCCAACGGGTGCGATTGCCACAGGTCGCGGCATTACGTTTGACGTGACGATGGCGGACTTCGACCAGCCCGGCAACATCACCGCAGCCGTCGCCCTGCTCAACGGACGTGGCCAGCGGGTCGCCCTCTTCCACAGCGAGTACAACGCGAACCTCGTGCTCAAAGGGACCACGCACAAGAAGCTTCGCTGCCACGTGCCAAGTCTGCCGCTCGCACCCGGCACGTACCACGTCGAACTCGTCGCGGCCGACGGGTTCACGATCCTGGAACGTCTGGAACGCGCCGCTGACCTGGAAGTCGTCTACAGCGACCTCCTTGGGACCGGTAAAGTGCCGAATTCCAAGCAGAGCACAGTGGTGCTGCCGGCGAACTGGCAAGATCTGGGCTGAGCCGTTTCGATGTCCGACATGCCCGCCGTCAGCGTCGTCATTCCGACCCGGAACCGGGCGACGCTGCTGCGTGAGACGCTCCAGAGCCTGCGCGAGCAGACGACCGATGACTTCGAGACGGTCGTCATCGACGACGGCTCGACCGATGACACCGCCGAGGTGGCGTCGGCATTCGACGTGCGATTCGTCCCGCTGCCGAAGGGACGGCGCGGCGCATCTGCTGGCCGGAACGTCGGCGTCGCGAGAACGACCGGTCGCTACGTCGTCTTCCTCGACAGCGACGACCTGCTGGCCCCGACGTGTCTGGCGGATCGCATCCAGCTGATGGACGATCGGACCGACCTCGACTTCGCCGTCAGCCAGTGCGGCCTGTTCCGCGACACGCCAGGCGACTCAACGATGGTCTGGAACCGTTTCAACGACGGCGACGACCTGGATCGGTACCTGTCGCGCGACCCCGTCTGGCAAACCACCGCCCCGACTTGGCGGCGCGAGTCTTTGGCGACCATCGGACCGTGGGACGAGCAGGCGCTCAGCGGGCAGGACTGGGAAATGTCGACGCGTGCCATCGCAGTCGGACTGAGGTACGAGACGTTCGAGAAGGTCGTCGATTGCCACTGGCGTTTGCCATCCGGCTCGCGCGACAGCATCGGCAAGTCGGCAGCAGTGGGGGAGAAGGCGGCGCATGCGCGGTCGTGGGCGGGCACGGTCGAACGCGTCTGGCGTGCAGTCGACGCGGCCGGTCTCATGAATCAGCACCGGCGCGATCTGGTGGCCGGGCTCATGTGGCACGCTTGCCGACGCCTCGCCGACGCGGCAAGCTTCGGCGAGGCCCGACGATTCTGGCGGAAGGTCCATCGCGACTTCGGCCTGATCAACGAGCAGCAGTTCGCCGAGGGCTGGCTCTACCACCGCAGCGGCAAGATCGCGTGGTTCAACCGGCTCAAGGAAGACCGCGTCGCGACCGGCTGGCCGAGGCACTTTCGTCGTGCGGTCGAGGGCAGTCGCACGCACTGCCGCGTTCGCTCGACTGGCACGCCCCCGGCAGTTTCGGTGCTGTTGCCGGCGTACAACGCCAATCGCTACATCGAAGAGGCGGTCGAGTCGATCCTGCTGCAGACCTTCCGCGACTTCGAACTGCTGATCGTCGACGACGGCTCCACCGACGGCACGGCTGAGAAGCTCGAACGCCTCGCCGAGCGCGACGTCCGCGTGCAACTCGTGCGTCGACCGCGCGGCCGGGGAAAGGGCTACGTGCAGGGCCTCATCGAGATGGCCGAGCGGGCCAGAGGCGAGTTCCTGGCACGCATGGACGCGGACGACGTCGCCCGGCCGGAGCGGTTCGAGCTGCAGATCGACCGCCTCCGCAGCGACGCTGACCTCGTGCTTGTCGGCGGACAGGTGCGGTGGGTCGATCCGTACGGACTCGACCTCGAATCGAGCCAGTATCCGACCACCCACAACGCCATCGACGCCGAGCTGTTGGCCGGACGTGGCGGCGTGATTCCGCATCCGGGAAGCCTCTTCCGCAAGTCGGCGTACGAGCAGGTCGGCGGCTATCGCAACGGATTTCAGCCGAGCGAAGACCTCGACCTCTGGCTGCGTCTGGCGGAGGTCGGCCGGGTCGCGAACGTCGACGAAGTGATCCTCGACTATCGCCAGCACTTCGCCAGCGTCACGCGCAGTCGTCGGGACGAACAGCTGCGCGTGAAGCCACGCATCATCGCTGAGGCGTGTCAGCGTCGCGGCCTGCCCGCGCCGGAGGAGGCGTCGCTCGACCAGTGGGAACCCGCCCCGCCGGACCAGCTGCTCTATCGCTGGGGCTGGCAAGCCATCAAGGAACGCCACCTCGAAGCCGCCCGCGGGCACGCGTGGAGCCTCGTGAGGCGCAGGCCTTTCGATCGCGACGCCTGGCATCTCGCCGCGTGTGCCGTCCGTGGCCGATAAGCCGGTTGCCCGACGGATGCAGCACCGTGCATCCGACGTATCGGTGTGCGGCTAACCTCCAACGTGACGGCCGCACCTGAAGTGTCGGTGCTGATTCCGGTTTACAACGGCGAGCAGTACCTCCGATCCGCCGTCGAGTCGATCCTCGGCCAAACCTTCGGCGACCTCGAAGTCGTCGTCATCGACGACGGCTCCACCGACGGCACGCACGATGTCCTGCGCGACCTCGAACGCAGCGACGAACGCATGCGCGTCTTCCTCCGGCCACACACCGGCTACGTCAAACAGCTCAACTTCGGCATCGACGTTTGCCGCGGCACGTTCATCGCGCGAATGGATGCGGATGACCTCGCGTATGAAGACCGCCTGGCCGTCCAGATTCCGGAACTGCGCCGTCGGCCGGAGGTCATGGTGCTGGGCGGTGCGTACGACCTGATCGATGGCCGGGACCGGCTTCTGCGTCGCCACTGGCCGCCGTGCGACGACGCGACCTTGCAGGAACAGTGCCTCAGCGGCCAAACGCCCATCGGCCACCCGACGGCTGTCATGCGACGCCGCGACCTCATCGCCGTCGGCGGCTACGACGAGTCGCTCGAAACCGCCGAAGACATCGACCTCTGGCTCCGCCTGGGCGAGCGAGGCAAGCTCGCGTGCGTGCCGCATCCGGTCCTGCGCTATCGCCAGCACGACAAGAGCGTCAGCGAGGCCCGGGCCGAAGAGCAGGCTGACTGCATTCGCGAAGGCTGCGAGCGGGCGTACCGACGTCGCGGCCTCGACCGCACGTTCGTCCAGCCACCGGCGTGGCGGCCGGTCGGTGAGAGCCAGCGGACCGACTTCCTGCTGACCTATGGCTGGTGGGCCTTCAAGTCGCACCAACGACAGACCGCTTTCGTCTACGCGCTCAAGGCGCTGCAGCGGCGGCCACTCGCCCAAGAGCCG
>JBCDKH010000029.1 GCA_038746835.1 Planctomycetota bacterium
CCCCCGACATCCCGCGCGACGCGGTGGGACCTGGGCTGTACCGCGCGAACGCGACCGCGCGGTCGCTGCGCGGGTTGACCTGCGAGCCCCGAGCGTGCGCGAGCGGGTCGGGTAGCCGAATCGGACCCGCTCGCTCACGCTCGGGGCTCGCAGGTCAACCCGCGCAGCGACCTCGCGGTCGCTTTCGCTCGGTACAGCCAAGGTCCCGCGGCTTCGCTCGGGATGTCGGAGGTGTTTCGTGCCGTCTCACGCGTGGATCACGTCGATGACCAGGTCGAGGCCTCGGGCCCAGTCGTCTTCAGAGATGACCATCGCCGGGGCGAGGCGGACGACGTTCTTTTGCGTGACGTTCATCACGACGCCAGCCTCCAAACCAGCGGCGACGAGGTCCTTCGTCGGGTCGGCCGGCAGTTCGATGCCGAGGAACAGGCCGTCGCCGCGGACGTCGCAGTCGGGGAGGGCGTCGCGGAGCTTGGCCTTGGCGAGGTCGCCGAGGCGGGTGGCGTGGTCGAGCAGGCCATCGCGTTCGATGACGTCGAAGATCGTCGCGCACACGGCCATGCACATCGGGTTGCCGCCGAGGGTCGAGCCGTGCGTGCCGGGGACGAGGTGCTCGGCGTGTTCGGGCTCGGCCCAGCAGATCCCGACGGGCAATCCGCCGCCGACAGCCTTGCCGAGGGTCATGACGTCGGGCTTCACGTCGCCGTCGAAGTGTTGATGGCCGAACCACTTGCCGGTGCGTCCTCCGCCGACCCAGACTTCGTCGAAGTGGAGGGTGATGTCGCGCTCGGTGCAGAAGTCGCGGACTTGGGCCGGAAAGTCGTCGGGATAGCCGAGCATGCCACCTTCGCCTCGCAGCGGCTCGAACATGATGGAGCAGGTCTCGTCGTCGACGTGTCGGACGAGGTCATCGAAGTCGCCGCCGGTGGCGTGGACGAAACCCGGTACGGGCGGGCCGAAGCCGACGCGGTGGGCCTCGGTCGAGCCCGCGGCGATCATCGCCAGACTTCGGCCGTGGAAGCTCTGGTTGAACGTGACGACCTTGTAACGGCCCTTGGCGCTGCCGCGGCGACGCGCGAGCTTGACGGCCGTCTCGTTCGCGTCGAGCCCGCCGTGGCAGAAGAACGCCCGGCCGTCGAACGCCTTGGATTTCAGGTGTTCGGCGACGCGGAGCTGTGGCTCGGTGTGGAATGTGTTGCCGACGGTCCAGAGCGTCTCGCTCTGCTCGCGTACGGCCCGGACGAGATCGGGATGGCAATGCCCCAGCACCGCCCCGCCGAAGCCGGCGAAGAGGTCGAGGTACTCGCGGCCGGTGTCGTCGAACAGCCGCGTGCCCTCGCCCCGCTGCATGCAAATCGGGCGTCGGGCGTAGTTGCCCATGAGCAGGGTGTTGGCGTGATCGAAGTCCATCAAGCCAGCTTACAAGGGCATGTCCGCGAACCGTCAGTTCCGTCATCCTGAGCGAGCGCAGCGAGTCGAAGGACCTCGATTGCGCGTCGAAAGGGAGAATAGGCGAGGTCCCCTCGGCTGCGCTCGGGATGACGGATGCCGCTGCTGCTCTACGGTGGGGCATGAGCGACCTCCTCCTCGTCGGCGACGTCGGCGGCACCAACGTTCGCCTCCGCGTCGTACGCCGCGACGACACGAAGGCCGCGGCGATGATGGAGGAGACCTACGGCGACAAGAAGCCCATCGTCGAGGCGCTGGCCGACTTCATCGGCAAGCTGAGCGACCCGGTCGTCGCCTGTTGCCTCGGCGTCGCGGGACGCGTGGTCGACCACGACGTCCGCATGACCAACCGCCCCGGCGAGACGATCACCAACGAGGCCGTCGCAGAGAAGCTCGGCCTGCCGCCGGGACGCGTGACGCTGGTCAACGACATGGTCGCGCACATCAGCGGCGTCGATCTGTGCGAGACGGTCCAGCTCCGCGGCGGCAAGAGCGAAGGCGACGTTGAGGGCATCGTCATGCCGGGCACCGGACTCGGCACCGGCTTTCGCGTGATGACGCCAGGCGGCTGGTTCCCGGTCCCGAGCGAAGGCGGTCACCTCGACTTCGGCCCGCCGAACGCGTCGCTCGACTTCGTCCGAGACGCGTTCCAGGACTTGCTTGAAATCCCACTCGACGGCCGACTGAGCTGGGAACAGGTCTGCAGCGGCCCGGCATTGCCAATGCTGTACGCGGTCGTCACGGATCCCGACGCACCGACGAGTGTCCGGCGACCTGAGCCGATGGACGTGACGTCCGCCGCGAGCGGCAGCGAAGTCGAAGGCCTCGATTCGATCGCCGCCCGCGAGGCCGTCCGGCTGTTTCTGCACCTCGTCGGTGCCCGCGCCGGCAACCTGCTGCTCGACACGCTGGCGACGCGTCGAATGATCTTCGGTGGCGGCATTCTGAATCGGCTCTACGACCACTACGCCGACCTCGTGACGCGACTGCTGGCCGAGAGCTTCGACGCGACGGGCCCGAGTGCATTGCACGACACGCTGGCCAACACGCCGCTGGTCCTGCTCCGCAGCGACGACAGCGGCATCATCGGCGCCGCGGCCCTGGCACGGTCTTTGATCTAATGCTCAGTCCCGCAGGGTCTCTGGGTCGACGCCTTGCGATTGCCAGAAGTCGCGGAAGATGGCGGGCGAGACTTCGCTCGGTTTGATCTCGCTTCGGCCACCCCAGAAGACGTTGGTGTAACTGACGTCGATGCCGAGGCTCGCGAGGTGCTCATCGATGGCGGCTTTGTGGGCGAGGACTTTGTCTTTCTCGGTGCCGTGGCTGACGCCCATGAGGTTGACATTGCCGAAGGCGTCGCCGGCTTCGCGCCAGTAGGCGTGGGTCATGCAGTGGAACCGCCCGACCTCGCGGCCGGCTTCGAGCTGTCGGCCCTCGGGCACGCGCCAGTGGAAGAGCGCATTGAACCGCGTGACACGTTCGCCGGTCTTGAGCTTCTTGTAGTGCTCCAGGAACGTGCTGAACCGGCCGATGACGCCGCGTTCGGCGAGTTCGTTCGCTTTGGCGAGGAAGGCGTCCAGCGACACGCCGGCCTCGGCGGCGCGTGGTGACCAGATCGGATCGGCGGCGAGCTCGTCGCGCGTGAACTCGCGCTTGAGCGCCTCCAGCACCGGCCACTCGTTGTCGGCAACGGGTGTGACCTCGACGTCGATCACTCGACCCGGCTCGTCGGTCTTGTCGCCTGGCTGGAGCTCCTTGCGGCGGACGTGGCCGACGCCCAGCGCGAAGAGCTTCTTGGCCGGCAGCAGCATGAACGCGTCGGCCTTGGTGCGGCGTTTGAGCTCTTCACAGTGTTTCTGCATCGAGTAGCCGACGGGCACCTTGAGCGTGGTCCAAAGGCGGTACTTCGCACCGGCGATCTTCTGGTCCGTGCTGCGGCACACGACGTGGCCGGTGAACGGATCGTTCTTGAACATCCAGTCGAACGCCGCGTGCAGCTTGCCCTCGCGGACCTTCCAGGCGACCAGTGCCCCGCGTGCGAGGTTCGTCGCAAGCAGCGTCTGCCGAACCCGACGGATGACGCCCGCGTCGAGCATCGCCTGCACGCGCTCGACGACGGTTTCTTTGGCGATATGAGTCCGCGACGCGATCTCGCCGAAGGGGTCGGGCTGGAAGCCCTGCAGGCCGTCCTCGGAGACGGCGAGGATGGCGGCGTTGACGGAATCGGCGACATCCACCGGCGTGGCGGCGTCGGCCACGGGCGACTCAGGCTCGGACACAGCGGTCGTCATGGCCGATCCTACCGCGAGCGCTTCGCAGGCTCGCCAAAAGCCGTACCATTCGCCCATGGGACGAGTTCTCGTGTTCGGCCTCGGTGTTTTGCTTTTGGCGACGTTCTTCCTCCCGGCGTCGATGACTGAGGACAGCGATGCGACTAGTGGCTACGACGCCCTGCTTCGCGAACACGTCGACGGCGACGGCTTCGTCGATTACGAGCAGCTTCGCCTGAGCCGAACCGCCCTCGACGCCTACGTCGACTACCTCGCAACCGTCGACCTCGACGGCATGGCCAACGACGATCGGCTGGCGACGCTCATCAACGCTTACAACGCCTTCATGCTCCAGATGGTCCTCGACGCCGGCAACGTCGAGCATGTTCTTGAAGACATCGAAGAGCCGTTTGAGCGAAAGCGGTTCACGCTCGCCGGCCAGCAGGTCTCGCTCAACGGGCTTGAGAACAACTGGATTCGTGCCGACTTCGACGAGCCGCGCATCCACTGGGCCGTCAACTGTGCGGCCGCGAGTTGTCCGCCGCTTCGGGCGGAGGCGTACGTCGGCAACCGGCTGAACAAGCAGCTCGCTGAGCAGGAGCGACTCGTCCACACCGACGAGAAGTTCGTCCGCTACGACGGCGACACGCTCTTCCTCACGCCGCTCTACGACTGGTACGGCCAGGATTTCGTCGATGCTGCCGGCTCGGTCTACGGCTACGTCCGGCCGCTGCTGGACCTGCCCGAGGAAGAGCCGGCCATTGAGTTCACCGAGTACGACTGGACGCTTAACGACGTCCGGCTGAAAGGGCCGTGATGCACCGCATTCTCCTTGCGACACTCCTCCTCGCCGGCGTCACGTCGGGCGATGTGCTGGTGCTCGACGACGGCTCGAACCTCGCCGGCGAAGTCGAGCGCGTCCGCGAGCCCGGGCGGGACGGCTACGTCGTCAAGGCCGACGGCAAGGAGCGATTCGTTCCCATCGAACGCGTCGTTCGCCATGTCGTCGGACGCGACACGATCGATGACGCCGATGACGCGGCCTCGCTCGATGCCCAGCGTCTCGCGTCCCTGCGTCGGGTCGTCCAGCGGCTCGATGACCCCGCGATGGCCGTCGCGAAGTACGAAGAGTTCCTCAAGACCGCCCTGTTGCCCGACGTTGTCTTCGAGGCCAGCCGCGAGCGCGACACGTGGCAGCGACGCGTCGACCAAGGGCTGATCCGTCACGGCGACGCCTGGCTCACGCCGGCCGAACGCGACGCGGATGTGCAGGCGGCGCTGGGCCGGGTCGACCTTGCCCGTCAGGCCGTGGCGATCGAGGACGCGCAGGCACGCGTTTTGGTCGAGTCACTGCTCGGCCATCCGACGACGGACGTCTCGGGCCGCTACCTGCAAGGCGTGCTCGACCTCTCGGCTGGTCAGCTCGCCTCGGCCCGGCAGCACTTCGCTTCGGTCCGGGACGACGTGCCGGACCATGCGCCGACGCTGTTGAACCTCGCCTTCATCCAGGCCGAGCTCGGGCGTCCCGAGCGTGCCGCGGTCTTCGCCGCCGACGCTGCTGAGGCCGCGCCGGAGACGCGCGTGACGCTCGACAATCTGCACGAGCTCCTGGCGATGTTGTCCGCCGACCAGCTTCAGCAGCGCCACGCCCGCCGGGCCGTTCGCTTGCTCGATCGCTACGAGCCCGCGCTTCGAGCCATCCAGGCCGAGCGTGGGTTGTCGCGTTGGGGCAGCGACTGGATCGACCAGGCCACTGCCGACCAGTTCGCCGCCGAGCGTGCGGAGCTGCAGGCGGAGTTTGACACGCTCAAGGAGCAGTTCGACGAGCTCGTCGGCGACATCGACCTCAACGCCCGCCGCATCGCCGACAACGAGCGGTTCCTCGAACGCATCGAGCGCAACAGCGTTGCCCGCGACGCTTCGGGCAACCTGGTCCGCGTGCCGTTGCCAGAGAGCTACTACGACGTCCAACGCGAGAACCAGCAGCTCCAACGCGACCAGGCTCGCCTCCGCACCGAGGCCGACGCGCTCGACCAGCAGGGTGCCGCCCTTCGTGCCAAGATGCCCCAGCCGACCTACCGCGGCCGGCTCTTCTCCGTCGGCGCCGAGGGCGTTCCGGTCATCCTGCCCGCAACGCCGACGACGCGACCTACGGATTGAGCAGCGTCATCGACCAGGTGCCGTCGACGCCCAGGCGGTAGCGCTCGCGGCGGTGGAGGCGGAACTCGCCGTCTTTCCAGATTTCGACGTCGTCGGCGACGATGCGCCAGCCGCCCCAGTGCGGCGGGCGTGGGACGTCTTGGCCTTCGTACTGCCGCTCGACCTCGGCGACGCGACGCTTGAGGTCGTCGAAGTCCTCCAGCGGACGCGACTGGTCGCTCGCCCACGCGCCGATCTGACTGCCGCGGGGACGCGTCGCGAAATACGCGTCACTCTCGGCCTCCGTCAGCTTCTCGACACGCCCAGCCACGCGGACCTGCGTCAGCGTCTCGTGCCAGTAGACCGCGACGGCCGCGTGCGGATTCGCTTCGAGGTCGCGGCTCTTGTCGCTCTCGTAGTTCGAGAAAAAAACGACGCCGCGATCGTCGACCTCTTTGAGCAAAACGACTCGCGCCCGCGGTCGCCCCGCCGCGTCGACGGTGGCGAGGGTGATCGCATTGGGCAGATCACGCGTCGGCCGGGTCAGTTCGTCGCGAACGAGATCGAGAGGTGAGGCGGGCATCTGAGCTTGGAGGACCGGAAAGACTTCGCTTCTGGTCTTCAAGCTTCAAGCTTCGTCCTTCAAGCTTTCTGCCGCCCCACCAGCGTCAGGTCGAGTTGTCGCAGCACCAGATCGCGATTCACGTTGGCCAGCAGGTACCGCTCGGCCCGGTGCATCGCTTCGATTGCGTCGCACGCCGACTCCGGATCAGCGGCAAAGTCGCGGCGCACGTGGTCGGCGGCGAGGCCGAGCCAGAGGCGGAAGCCGTCGCGGGTGAACGCGTCCTTGCTGCCCAGCGGGTCGTCCTCCAGCGCCGCCTCCGCCGCGACACCTGCCGCCTCGACCAGGAAGTCCGCGATCGGCTGACGCTGCTGCAGTCGGTCGACCAGCTCCCGACGCCTCGCGACCACGCCGGTGCGCAGGAACGACAACGCCCGGCCCGGCGACCCGCCCGCGACCTCGTATGCCGCGTCCGCGTCGACGGCGGTGACCTCGTGCCTCGCCAGAACCTCCGTCGTCTCGGCCTTGGTCAGCTCGCCGAAGGCGAAGGTCTGGCACCGGCTGCGGATCGTCGGCAGCAGTCGCATCGGGTTGTCCGTCAGCAGCACGATGAGCGTCCGCCCGTACGGCTCTTCGAGCGTCTTGAGCAGCGCGTTCTGCGCGGCCGGGTTCATCGTTTCGGCCTCCTCGACGACGAAAACCTTGCCGTCGCCTTCGATGCTGGCGCGGTTGGCGGGCGCGACGATCTCGCCGCGGACGACGTCGATGGTGAACTGGATCGCCTTGCTCTTGCCGGTCTTGTCGTAGTTGCGGACGAGCTGCCGTGTGACGACGTGGAAGTCGCCGTGTGTGCCCGCGTCGATGCGGCGGTGGACGTCTGGCGTGTCGCCCAAAAACCGCTTGGAAAGCCAGTTGGCCGTCGTCCGCTTGCCGACGCCCGTCGGCCCGGCGAAGAGCAGTCCATGCGCGAGACGGCCCTCGCTAAGGGCTTTGCCGAGTCGCTCGACGACATTCTGATGTCCGACGACCTCGCTCACGATGCGAGCTTATCGCCACACGACCGGCAGAAGCGGGCGTGCCCGGGGTTGTGCTGTCGGCAGCTCGCGCAGTGCTTGGTTTGCTGGACAGGCGTCAGGCGCTTGCCCGACCCGGCGACGAGAAGGCTGCGGAGCACGTACCACCCGGCGAACGTCAGGCCGAGGATCATCCACGCGGTGCCGGTGTCGAAGGGCATGCAGGTCATCGGGAAGCCTCCATCAGCAGTCTATCGAGTCCGTAGCGACACATCGACAGGTATAACGTCCTGTCTTGGAGGAACTGAACAGAACACAGAAGAAGGCGTCGGAAGAGCGGTGCGTGCTCGTGGGCGTTCTGCTGCCCGACTCGTCGGCCGACCCGCGCGACCCGCTGGGCGAGCTGGCCAGCCTGTGCCAGACGGCCGGGGCGACCCCAGTCAGCCGGATCATCCAGAACCGCCGGCAGGTCGACCCGGGCACCTACGTCGGCAGCGGCAAGGCGCTCGAAATCGCCCAGGCCGCCAAGGCGTTCGACGCGGACTTCATCGCCTTCGACAACGAGCTGATGCCGGGACAGATCGGGCAGCTGGAAAAGATCGTCAACACGCACCTCAAGTCGCCTCGCGGCCAGGGCGTCAAGGTGCTCGATCGCAGCGAGATCATCCTCGACATCTTCGCCAACCGCGCCCAGACGCACGAGGCCAAGCTGCAGGTCGAGCTGGCGCAGATGGAGTACACGTACCCGCGTCTGACGAAAATGTGGGGCCACCTCGAACGCATCGCCGGCGGCGGGACGATCGGCGTCGGCACGCGCGGCCCGGGTGAGACGCAGCTCGAAATCGACCGCCGACTCGTCCGCAAGCGGATCAGCGAGCTCAAGGCCAGCATCAGCGAGGTCCAGGCCCGCAAGGCCCGTCAGGTCGAGCGGCGCGGCGACGACCACTTCACCGCCTGCCTCGTCGGCTATACCAACGCCGGCAAGTCGACGCTCTTCAACACGCTCACCGCGGCCGGCACGCTGGCGGAGGACAAGCTGTTCGCCACGCTCGACACCAAGACGCGGGCGTGGAACCTGGAGCGTGGAACCGACGTGCTGCTTTCCGACACGGTCGGCTTCGTCCGCGACCTGCCGCACGATCTGGTGGCCAGCTTTCGGGCGACGCTGGAGGAGGCGGTCCACGCGGATCTGATGCTCCACGTCCTCGACGTCGGCCACCCGCGGGCTCGGCAGCAGTACGAGAGCGTGCGAGCGGTGCTGACCGAAATCGGTGCCGGCGACAATGAGGAAGTGCTGCTCTTGAACAAAGTCGACACGCCCGAGGGTCGGGAGGTCGTCGACGAGTGGCTCGCCCTGCGTCCCGACGCGATTGCCGTCAGCGCTCGGACCGGTGCCGGCTTGGAGCGGCTGCTCGAAAGCGTCTATGGCAGCGTCCAGGGCACCCGCAGCGACGTCCGCCTCAAGGTCGACGTCCGCGACGGCAAGCTGCTGGCCAAGCTCGAACGCGAAGCCCGCATCAACAGCCGCGACTACGACGGCGACGACGTCGCCCTCCACGCGACCGTCGGGAGACGACTCCTGGGCGAACTGCGTCGCGACCCCGATGCGCGGATTGCCGAAGTCACGCCAGCGACCTGATTCCGTATCATCGAAGCATGGACTGGCGAGACCACATCGAACGACGAACGGGCGTCGCAGGGGGCCGACCCGTTTTCAAAGGCACGCGCCTGACCGTCGAGTTCGTCCTTGAGCGGCTTTCCCAAGGTGCTCGAGCGGAGTCGCTCGTCGCGAGCCATCCGCCACTGACGGAGTCGATGATCCAGGCTGCGCTCGCCTACGCGGTCTCGACGGTTCGTCAGGACGAGGTGCTGCTTTCAGCATGAACTTCTTAGCTGACGCGCACATCAGTTCAGAGATGGTCGCGATGCTCCAGGAGCAGGGGCACGACGTTCTGTGGGCCGTTCACCTCGAACCGGCAATGCCTGACGACGAGCTGCTTCGTCTTGCATTTGCGGAGGAACGGCTCATTTTGACGCAAGATAAGGGCTTTGGTGAGCTGGTTTTTCGCCTCGAGCTCCCCGCGTTCGGCGTCATTCTTCTGCGTCTGTCAGCGCCCGACGAAGGCACTCGAGTGACACGGGTTCGAGACGTGCTTCCGACGATCTCTCACCATCAACCCGGACACTTCATCACCGTCACCGATCATCTGGTGAGAAGCCGCCCGCTTGAAACTAGCCACCCGTGACGTATCGCTCGTGATGGGACAGGTCGCCCTTGGCTCGTCCCTCGAGCTCGGCCATGCGTTGGTCAACGCGGCGGGCGACGTCGAGTTGGCGGTCGAGGGCGCGGTTGAGCTCGCCGAGGGCTTCGGCGTCGTCGGCTGCGCCGGCGGTGGCGGCGGCGGCTTGAATGCGGTCGACGCCGTGCTCGATCGCGTCGATGGCCGTCGAGGCCTCGGCCACGAGTTGACGTTGCTCCGCGAGGACCTTGTCCTTCGACTCTCTGGTCGTCAGCTTGCGTGCTGCGTCATTCAGGTCATACGCCCGGACGCACGAGGCGGCGGTCGCGTCGAACAGCTCGATCAGCCGACCCGACGAGTCGCTGGCGCCCAGGCCGCGGACGCGCGAGTCGATCTTGCCGAGTCGATCCACGACGGCCGCGAGGTCGAACGCACCTCGCACCTTGGCCCGCATTTCCAGGTCGGCCAGGTCGATCTTTGACGCACGACTCGGAGTCGCAGGCCGCGACGGTTGCGACCTGGACGCCCCGACGCGATAGCCGACCGCGAGCCCGACGAGCAGGCCCACAAAGAGTCCGGCAAGAAGTCCCATGTCGAACGGTACGGGCCGACGACGACAGACTTCGCGCTGCGTGACTTCGGCAGGTCTGGTACGAAGCACCGATGCGGTGCGCGCTTTTGCTGTCGGTCGCGTTGCTCGGTTGCAGCGAGCCGGCCGCGCCGGTGCCGGAGTCTGCCGCGCTGCCGATGGAAACGAACGCCCCACCGCCGATCGACTTGGCCGAGTTTCGCTGGGACAGCCGGCTGCTGCTGGTCTTTGCCGATCGTGACGATTCGAGGTTGGCGGAGCAGAACCGGCGCTTTGCCGAGTGCGTGCCGGACCTGCTGGAACGTGATCTCCAGGTCATCCGCGTCTTTCCCGACGGCGGCGCGGTGCAGATGCCGGGAGCCAACGTGAGTGCGTTCGACGGTGCGTCGGCGGAGGTGATCCGACAGCGATTCGACGTCGCTGCCGACGACTTTCTCGTGGTGCTTGTTGGCCTCGATGGAGGCGCGAAGGATCGGTACGCGGAGCCGGTCGAGTTGGACGACGTCTTCGCAGCGATCGACGCGATGCCGATGCGACAGCAGGAGCTGCGACGGCGAGATCGGTGACGCGTTCGGATGCTGTTTGCCCTGCGTCGGGCGGGCGCGGTAACGTCGCGGCATGACGGCTCTGTGGATCATTCTGGCCGGCGTTGCGGGGCTGGGACTCGGTGCGGCCATCGGCTGGCTGCTGGCGGGACGTCGTGCCGCGGCGGTCGAGCGCGAGGCGGCGGTCGCGACGCAGCGTGCGGGCGACCTGCAGACGCGACTTGATGCCGTCTCCGCCGATTTCAAGGCGGCCGACGCGGCGTTGGACGAGGCCCGTGGCGAGCGCGATCGCCTCGCCGAACGTCTGGCCGCGCGGGACGACGAGCTCGCGGCCGAACGCCAACGCCACGCCGCCGCCGTCACCGCGAAGGACGAGGTCGAGCAGTCGCACGCCGAGACGCGTGGCCGGCTCGAACGGGCGCTGGCGAAGCTCGAGGCCCTCGACGTCGACCTGCAGGCCGAGCGGGAGCGGTTCGAGAAGAGCCAGGCCGCGCTGAAGGACGCGTTCACGAGCCTGAGTCGTGATGCACTCACGAAGAATCGCGAGGAGTTCCTGGCGTTGGCCAGCCAGCGGTTCGAAGCCCTGCAGGCCGAGGCCAAGGGTGACCTCGGCGAGCGGCAGAAGGCGATCGACGCACAGGTCAAGCCGTTGCGTGAGGTGCTGGAGGGTTACCAGGAGCGGCTCAAGGCAATCGAGGAGGCCCGAACTAAGGCGTACGTCGATGTCCGTGAGCGGCTCGTCGAGGTGGCCGAGGCGGGCAAGCGGCTCGACCAGCAGACCGGTGCCCTCGCGACCGCCCTGTCGCGTCCCGGCACGCGTGGTCAGTGGGGCGAGTCGACGCTGCGGCGTCTGCTGGAACTGGCCGGCATGTCCGGCCGGTGCGACTTCACCGAGCAGGCGCATGTCGCCGCCGATGATGAGGCAGGCTCGTTGCGACCCGATGCCGTCGTCCACCTGCCGGGCGATCGCAACATTGTCATCGACGCCAAGTACGCGGCCGACGATTTTCTGCGGGCGTGCGAGGCGACCGACGCCAACGAGAAGCGGCGTCACCTGGAGCTGTTCGCCAAGGCGGTGCGGCGTCAGGCGATGCAGCTGGGCACGAAGAAGTACACGCAGCGGCTTGAGCGGACGCCGGACTTCGTCGTGATGTTCCTGCCCGGCGAGGCCCTCATCTACGCCGCGGCCGAGCACGATCCGTCGCTGCTGGAGGACGCCTACGCCGAGGGCGTGATCATCGCGACGCCGACGACGCTGCTGGCTTTGCTCAAGACCGTCGCGACCGGTTGGCGAGAGAAGGAGATGGAGGACAACATCGAACAGATCAAGGCCCTCGGCGGCGACTTGGCCGACCGCGTCGCCGTCTTCGCCACGCACCTCGGCGGCGTTGGCAAGTCGCTCGACGGCGCTGTTCAGACGTACAACGAAGCCATCCGCTCACTCGAATCCCGCCTCCTCGTCGCCGCCCGCAAGATGCGCGAACTCGGCACCGAGGAGAAGAAGGCCCTGCCCGAACTCCAACCCATCGACGCAGCGACGCTGAAAGTGCCCGAGTCGATCGGCGCGTGACGGGCGAAACGCTTCCGCTTTGACGGTTTCTTTGACCGCACGCTTCAACCTGTTGACAGAAGAAAGCCCGCGGCACATGAGCCGCGGGCTTGTTCAGGCTGACTTCAAAAGTGGCGGAGCTTGGCTACCCCTCCGACTCCGGCTCGTCATCGGTGTCGCCGTCGTCGGCATCACCATCATCCGCGTCGTCGTTGATTTCCTCGATCTCGTCGGCCTCGCCGGCGAAGATGAGGACGAGGACCGTCTTTGACCGAACTTCAGCAGCCAGTTCGACTGCGTCGAACTCACGGTCGGTCGCCGAGTCGTAGCTGAGCGACGGAGCCTCGTCGACATCGGAGAAGAAATCACGAATCTGACGCGGTCCGACCGCCAGGGAGATGATCGAGTCGTACACCTTGCGATAAGCCGTTGTGATGCCGATGACGTGACCGTTCCGATCAAAGATCGGGCCACCGGAGTTGCCTTGGGTGGTCTTCATGTCGAGGAACAGATCGAAGTCCTCGTCGCTCGTGTCGTTTGAACTCACCGTCCCACGTGCAGTCTGGAAAACAAAGTTGCCCGTCCCCGTGGTCGGATAGCCCGCGGTCATCACGTCTGCCTGAACCGGCGGGACGTCGTCTTCAAGCAGGTAGAAATAGTTGAAGTCTTCACCGGCCGGGTGTTCGACTTTGAGCAGTGCGATGTCGTACTTGTCATCCGCTGCGACGAAGCGAGCGGGGTACTCGATGAAGTTGCCGTCATCGTCCTTCGTGCTCATCCGCACGCGGTAGTAGAAGCCCTCGTCTGTCTCGGCGACGTGACGGTTGGTCACGACGTAGCCGTCGGCCGAAATGAACCAGCCCGAGCCATTGCCGCGGAGTCCGGGAGGGCCGGTGTCCGGGTCGTCGGGGTTGGTGATGTCGCTGCCGTGGCGGAAGTCTTCGATCCAGAGCAGCTCGCCGTTCGCGTTATACGTCTCGCGGAGCAGCTCTGCCCTCAGCGCGATCGCACGCATCCGCGGGTTGGCCGTCTTGAAGTTCTCCGGAATGTCGTCGACTGCCTTGAGCAGGTTGCCGCAGGTCAGATCGGTCGGAGCGATCTCCACGGCCTCGAGCATGTACTCGAGCCCTCGCTCGTAATCCTCTCGGACGAAGACGAGGGCACCCATGCTGCTGAGCACCGCCGGCAGCCTCGGCTGGAGGCGGAGTGCTGCGCGGGCGTGCCGCTCGGCCTCGGCGAGAATGCGATTGCCACCGATCTGCCCGGCACCCTGGTGGTACTTGACGTACGCCAGTCGGTAGTGCGGACGGAACGCGTTCGGATAAGCGGCCAGCGCCTGCTGGTACTTCCGCATCGCGTCGGTCGGGTTCGTCAGCTCGATGCTCAATGCCTCTTCGACGAGGGCATTGGCCGTCTCCTTCATCTCCTTGAGCTCGTCGCCGCCGATCCATTGGCCGCGGACCTTCTCGGCACCTTCCTGGTAGCGCGTTTTCCAGACGGAAAGTTCTGCCTCGGCCGAGGCACGGACGCCTTCGGGAAGGTCGGTCCGCGACAGGAACCGCTCCCACATGTCGACGGCCTGGACCGGCTCGCTCACGCGGTCGGCCCGGTCGCGAATCTTGGTGAAGTCTCTGCCCGCATCGGTCTGCTTGACGCCCGCGTTCCGGTCGTTCGCGTCGACGCCGTAGGGCAGGCCGTTGACGGTTTTGATGCGCTTGACGGGGATGAGCAGCTTTCGGCCGTCGGTGGTCGCGATCGAGGCGGTGCGGGCGCTGATCGGCGTGAGGTGGCCGGTCAGGAAGGTGCCGTCTTCGAGTTCGATCTCGACCGCCGCATCGGGTGCCGAGGCCGCTCCGGCCGTGGGCAGAGCGACGACGAGTGCAAGAGCCGCGACGAGCGTGGCCGTCAGCAGAAGGAGGGTTTTTGGTTTCAGAGCCATAGTAAAAGTCGGCCCCAGACCGGGCCCGCAGAATATTACAAGCCACATCGACCAGCCTCAAGGCGAAACCGGGCGACAATCCACCCCGCCATCGCGGCCGATCGGCCTTGTGTCGCCTGTTGCCGCCTCCCGACGGCCCGCCTAGCGTGCACGTCCCGCTGGAATGGCCAGCGAGACCACCCAGAGACCCTTCGGATCCGCAAAGCGCCCGAACATGCCGACGATCAACCAGCTCATCAAGAAGCCGCGTAAACCCTTGGCGGCTATCAACAAAGTCAAGGACCTCGAGCAGTCGCCCCAGAAGCGCGGGGTCTGTGTCCAGGTGAAGACCCTGACGCCCAAAAAGCCCAACTCCGCCCTGCGGAAGATCGCCCGCGTGCGACTCAGCAACGGCAAGGAAGTCACCGCCTACATCCCGGGCGAAGGGCACAATCTTCAGGAGCACAGCATCGTCCTGGTCCGTGGCGGCCGCGTTCGCGACCTGCCGGGTGTTCGGTATCACATCGTTCGCGGAGCGCTCGACACGCTGGGCGTCAACGACCGCAAGCAAGGCCGTTCGAAGTACGGCACCAAGAAGGGCAAGTAGGCCCGGTTTCTCCTCTCACCTCACGATCAGCACCCGATGGCCTACAAGAAGTTCACCGCCAGCGCCGCCCAGCTCAAGCCCGACCCCCGCTTCAACAGCGTCCTGGTCAGCAAGTTCATCAACTGCCTCATGCTCGACGGGAAGAAGCTCGTCGCGCAGAAGGTGTTCTACGACGCGATGGACCTCGTCCAGCAGAAGATCGCCGACACCCCGCCGGTGGAGGTCTTCGAGCAGGCGATCAACAACGTCAAGCCGTACGTCGAGGTCCGCAGCAAGCGCGTCGGCGGTGCCAACTACCAGGTGCCGATGCAGGTCAACAAGAAGCGTCAGCAGTCGCTGGCGATTCGCTGGATCCTCGAAGCCTGCCGTGCCGAGAGCGGCCGACCGATGAGCAAGATCCTCGCCGACGAGTTCACCGGCGCCTTCAACAAGGAAGGCAAAGCGATGTCCAAGCGTGAGACCACCCACCGCATGGCCGAGGCGAACAAGGCGTTCGCGCACTTCGCGTTCTAGTAACTGAGCAGTGGGAGCCGTTGGCTTCTAACGCAAAGGCGCAAAGAGGCAAAGAACCGCAAAGGTTAAGAAAGTGTGGGTGGTGGAGTAACAAGCTCCACCACCCTCTTCTTTTTCTGGCTTTGCGGTCCTTCGCCTCTTTGCGTCTTTGCGTTTAACCTCCGGACGATGACGGAACTGGAGCAATACGCGAACGAACTTGCCGACCAAGCGCGGGAGGCGTCGCTCGTGCTGATGAAGGAGAGCGGCGAGAAGCGGGCCGCGGCGATTCGGTCGGCGGCGGCGAAGATTGAGGAGCGCGTCGACGCCATCCTCGAAGCCAACGCCAAAGACCTCGACGCTGCCGTCGATCTGCCGGCGGCGACGGTCGGGCGGTTGAAGCTCGACGCGGCGAAGGTCGCCAAGATCGCAAAAGCGCTTCGCGAGATCGCCGATCAGCCCGATCCGCTCGGCCGAGTGCTCCACGGCGAGGTCCGGCCGAACGGCCTGCGACTGGAGAAGCGAGCCGTCCCGCTGGGCGTGGTGTTGTTCATCTACGAGAGCCGGCCCAACGTCACGGCCGACGCGGCGGCGCTGTGCCTCAAGAGCGGCAACGCCGTGATCTTGCGCGGCGGGAAGGAAGCCGCCCATTCCGCGGCCGCCCTGTTCGCGCCGATCCGCGAGGCGATCATCGAAGCCGGCCTGCCGGAAAACAGCGTCCAGCTCGTCGACCGGCCGGACCGCGAACTCGTGCCGATGCTGCTCGCCCACGGCGATGCGATCGACGTCGCCATTCCTCGCGGCGGCAAGGGGCTTATCCAGGCCGTGACCGAGTCGGCGCGGATGCCGGTTCTGAAGCACCTCGACGGCAACTGTCACCTGTACGTCCATGCCGATGCTGCGACGTGGAGCGACGGCGAGAAGTCCGTCGCCGACATGCTCGTCAACGCCAAGACCAGCTACCCCGGCGGCGGCGTGTGCAACGCAGTCGAGCACGTCCTCTTCCATCGCGAGGCCATGCCGCTGCTACCCGCCGCGTGCGACGCCCTGGCGGCGGCGGACGTCGACGTCCGCGGCGACGACGCGGTCCGCGAGGCCTGGCCGAGCGCAAAGCCCGTCGAGCCGGCCGAGTGGGACGAGGAGTACCTCGCATTGATCGTCTCGCTCAAGGTGGTCGGCTCGCTCGACGAGGCCGTCGCTCACATCAACCGCCACGGCAGCCGGCACACGGACGGCATCCTGACGCGCGACACGCAGGCGGCCGAGGCGTTCGTCGCCGGCGTCGACTCGGCGAGCGTCACGGTCAACGCCAGCACCCGCTTCGCCGACGGCGGCGAGTACGGGCTGGGTGCGGAAATCGGAATCAGCACCGACAAACTCCACGCCCGCGGCCCGATGGGCGCGGGCGACCTGTGCAGTTACAAGTGGATCGTCACCGGCGACGGGCACCTTCGACCGTGACGCCAGCTGCGGCCTAAGCCGCTGCTGTGGCTGGTTGGGTCGTTGGCTTGGCCTCGGGCGCGGGAAGTGGCTCGGAGGGCGATCGGGTGTCGCGGACGACGCGGGTCAGGCGGATGGCCTTGTTGCCGCGGAACTGACCGATGCGGCCGGTGAACTTGTTTCGGCCGGCAATGTCGATGACGACGTCGGTGCTCTCGGGTTTTTCGGTGGTCAGGATGTCGCCCGGACGCAGGTTGATCAGCTCCGACAGCGTGATCGTCGTCTTGGCCAGCGTCGCCTTGAGCTCGACGGCAGCCGACTCGAGGCCGCTGGCGAGCTTCTTCTCGCCAGCGTCGCCCGGGCCGCGACGGTTTTCGTAGCTGAACCAGCTCTGCTGGCTCACGCGGCTCATAATCGGCTCCATCGCCTGGTACGGAATGCACAGCGACATCGTGCCGGCGCGATGGCCCATCTTGATCTCGAAGCCAACGACGACCACCGTCTCGTTGGGCGGGACGATCTGGACGAGCTGCGGGTTGCTCTCGAAGTCGACGACTTTGAACTCAGCCGGGACGATCTGACTCCACGCCTCGCCCAGGTGGTGCGTCGCACGGTCGGTGACGCGCTGGACCAGTCGCTGCTCGATCTGCGTCAGCGGCCGCTGCGGAATGAAAAGGTCGGCGTTCGATCCGCCGAGCAGGCGATCGATGATCGGGTAGACGATGAGCGGGCTGATCTCCAGACAGAGCTTGCCGTCGAGCTCTTCGGAGCCAATCAGGTTGAAGCAGGTCGGGTTCGGCAGCGAGTGGATGAACTCGCTGTAGCTGAGCTGTTCGATGTGGCTGACGCTGACCTCGACGATGGTCCGGAGATAGCCGGAGAGTGCCGCGCCGAAGTTTCGGGCGAAGGCGTCGTGGAGGGTTTCGAGGGCGCGGGCCTGTTCCTTGCCGACGCGTTCGGGGCGTTTGAAGTCGTATGTCTGGACATTGATCTCGGCCTCGTCGGCCTCATCGGCGACGGCACCGAGGTCCACGCCTCCGCCGTCGACCGCGCTGAGCAAGGCGTCGATTTCAGATTGGTCCAGGACGTCAGACAAGGCCGAACACCTCCGTGTGGCGTTTGCAGACGAGTCGCCGGCCGGGCGTCCATGCCACGGCGCGAGGTGCGGCTCACGCGGCTTTCAAGTTATCGGTCCTTTCCTCCGAACGCCAGCAGCCCGGGTATGTCATTTCTTCGGTGTCGGGATGTGCCTGGGGGTGACGAAGGCTTCGACGACGTCATCCAGAAGCGAGGATCTTCGAAGACTGCCACCACCGACGCACAAGAACGACCTCACGACCGTTCGAAGACTGCGTCCGCTCGCAAGTCGGACCCCGTTCGCGTCGATCCACAGGCATGCACCGCGCGCTCGACCCAACCGTCGATTCCGGAAGCGTGCAGGCGCCAACGCGTATGTTCTCCCGCAGCATTCGGCACCAGCAGCGAGCGCACGCCGTCATTCCCGGCGCGGCCCACACGTACGCCAAGGGCGACGACCAATACGCCCTCGGCCTGGCTCCCGTCATCGCCCGTGGTCAGGGCTGCCGGGTCTGGGACCTCGACGGCAACGAGTACATCGAGTACGGCGCAGGCGTCCGCAGCGTCACGCTTGGACACAGTGAGTGCCGGGTCTGCCAGGCAGCGCAGGACGCGCTGTGGAACGGCACGAACTTCGCCCGCCCGGCTGCGATTGAGCTGGAGGCGGCGGAGACGTTTCTCGACTGCGTGCCGTCGGCCGACATGGTCAAGTTCGCCAAGAACGGCTCGGACGCAACCACCGCAGCCGTTAAGCTGGCTCGGGCGATCACGGACAAGAAGCTCGTCGCCGTCTGCTCGTCGCAGCCGTTCTTCAGCGTCGACGACTGGTTCATCGGCACCGTCGACATGGACGCCGGCATCCCGCCTGAGCAGGCAGAACTGACGGTGCGGTTCCCGTTCAATGACGTCGGAGCCCTCGAAACCCTGCTCAACACACGCGGCCACGACATTGCCTGCGTCATGCTCGAAGCCGAGCGCGACGAGGTGCCGGAGCCGGGCTACCTCGCGGCCGTCCGGCAGCTGTGCACGCGTCACGGCTGTCTGCTGATCGTGGACGAGACGATCGCCGGATTCCGGCTGGCCGTCGACGGTGGGCACGGCCTGCACGACGTCGATGCCGACCTCACGACCTGGGGCAAAGGCATGGCCAACGGCTTCAGCGTCGCCGCACTGGCCGGGAAGCGCCAGTTCATGGAACGCGGCGGGCTGACGACGGACGAGGAGCGCGTCTTCCTGCTCAGCCTGACTCACGGCGGCGAGACGCACTGCCTGGCCGCGAGCATCGAGACGATGAAGATCTGCCGGGACGAAGACGTCCCTGCCCGCCTCGCTGCCGCGGGCCGACGCCTCGCCGCCGGCATCGACGACGCGGCCAAGGCCGAGGGCATCTTCGACCACTTCCACACGCAGGGCCATCCGTCGAACCTGGTCTACGTGACCAAAGACGCCGACGGGCAGCGAAGCCAGCCGTTCCGCACGCTCTTCCTGCAGGAATCGGTCCGCCGCGGGCTGATCGCGCCCAACCTCGTCGTCGGCGCCGCCCACGACGACGCGGCGATCGATCGGACGATCGACCTGATCGCCGACATCCTGCCGACGTACCGCCGGGCTTTGGAAGACGGCGTCGAGCACCATCTCGTCGGCCGGCCCGTGCAGCCGGTCTTTCGCCGGTTCAACTGAAGCTGCAGCTTGTTGCATACGCTGCCGCGCTATGTCTCAGGCCCTTTCGCCGTCATTCCGCTCGCACACCTGCGGCCAGCTGCGCGCCGACGACATCGGCTCCGTCGTCAAGCTGGCGGGCTGGGTCGGCAACTACCGCGACCACGGCAATCTGGTCTTCATCGACCTGCGCGACCGCGAAGGCATCACCCAGGTCACCTTCGACGCCGACCTCTGCGGCCAGGACGTTCTGGAGCAGGCCCGCAAGCTCCGCGGCGAGTGGTGCATCGGCGTCGACGGGAAGGTCATCAAACGCACCGGCAAGTCCGACGAGGACAAGAAGAACGAGAAGCTCGCCACCGGCGAGATCGAGGTCATGGCCAGCAGCCTGACCGTCTTCAGCGAGTCGCCCACGCCGCCGTTCCAGATCAACGACCCGAAGGTCAATGAGGAGCGTCGCCTCGAAAGTCGCTACCTCGACCTGCGTCGGCCGAAGATGCAGGAGATCCTGCGCACGCGGTCTAAGGCGATGCAGGCGATCCGCCGGGTGCTGGACGATCACGGCTTCCTGGAGGTCGAGACGCCCTACCTGACGCGGGCGACGCCGGAAGGCGCGCGCGACTTCCTCGTGCCGAGCCGCCTGTCGCCGGGTGCGTTCTACGCCCTGCCGCAGAGTCCGCAGATCTTCAAGCAGATGCTGATGGTCGGCGGCTGTGACAAGTACATGCAGATCGCCCGCTGCTTCCGCGACGAAGACCCGCGGGCCGACCGGCAGGCGGAGTTCACGCAGCTCGACCTAGAGATGAGCTTCGTCACGCAGGAAGACGTCCTGGCCGTGACCGAAGACGTCGTGCGTGCGGTCTGGCGTGAAACGATCGGCGAGGACCTGCCGGCCCAGATTCCGCACATGACCTACGACGAGGCCGTCAACAAGTACGGCAGTGATCGGCCGGACCTGCGGTTCGACATGCCGCTGTTCGACGTGACCGACATCGGCCAGAAGACCGACTTCAAGGTGTTTTCAGCCGCACCGATGGTCAAGTGCATCGTCGTCGACGGCGGTGCGGCGATGACCCGCAAGGAGACCGACTCGCTTGCCGACTGGGCCAAGGGCTACGGCGCGAAGGGTCTGGCGGTGACCAAGGTCGTCGACGGCAAGCTCGACACGGGCGTCGCCAAGTTCCTCGAACCCGTCACGGCCGAGCTGCTGGAGCGGACCGGTGCCAAGGACGGCGATCTGCTCGCGTTCGCCGCCGATCGCCCGCGCATCGTCCACAAGGTTCTTGGCGAGCTTCGTCTGAAAATTGCCGAAGATCGCGGCATCGCGCCAAAGACCAAGTTCGCCTGGACGTGGGTCGTCGACTTCCCCGCCTTCGACGAGGACGTGAAGACCGGCCGGCTGACGTACACGCACCACCCGTTCACCGCCCTCGCCGACGAGGCCGACGTCGAGAAGCTGTCGTCGACGGACAAGGCCACGCTGCTGGGCATCAAGAGCGTCGGCTATGACCTGGTCGTCAATGGCTCCGAGCTGGGCGGCGGGTCGATCCGTATCCACCGCTACGACGTCCAGAAGAAGGTGCTCGCCGCCCTCGGCATCGACGAGGAACGCCAGCAGCAGAACTTCGGCTTCCTGCTCGAAGCCCTCAAGTTCGGCGCCCCACCCCACGGCGGCATCGCGCTCGGCCTCGACCGCGTCATCATGGTCCTGCTGGGCCTCGACAACATCCGCGACGTCATCGCCTTCCCCAAAACGCAAAGCGGCACCGACCTCCTCTTCGACGCCCCCGCCCGCGTCGACGACGCCCAGCTGGCGGACGTGCATGTCAAGAGCATCGCGGAAGTCGACGAGTGAACGACGTCTCCAGCTTCAGGCAAGCAACGATCCGCAAGTAGATCAAAGTTCGAGCTGCACGCTGAGCGCATTGTCATGCTGCTATCACGGCCAAGAGCAGGATCGAAGTTGCCAGGAGAAAGAGGAGACTCACTCGACGTCTGAGTCCTGTCTTTGACGACGTTGCGCGAGAAGGATTTTTCGGGTCGTACCAGACCGACACCGTGTCGCCGACAGTACGATGTGGTGCATCACTGTTGAGGTCCCAGAACTGATGGGTCGTCCCATCGGGTTGCTCGAAACTGATTAGTTGTCGTGGGATGCCATCGGTGTCGTGATCAATCTCCGCGACGCGTCCTTCTGCTTCAGTGGTACAAAGACGAAGGCGACGCAACGCACCGGCTGCGATTGTTGCAATGAAGAGCGCGATCACAAGACCCGCGTAGAAACCGGGTGAGGGCCAAGGTTCTTGTATTGCTGGCGGCATTGGCGTTCTTGCTCCATCAAGATGCATCCTCGCTAACCCAACTCTGGCGCGAAGCCGCGGCGAATGGTGTTCTCCGTGACGACGCGGGGGACGACGAACTGTTGGAGGTAGTCCCTGCCGCCGGCTTTGGTGCCGAGGCCGGACATGCCGAAGCCGCCGAAGGGTTGGCGCGCGACGAGGGCGCCGGTCGAGCCGCGGTTGAGATAGAGGTTGCCGACGGCAAACTCGCGGCGGGCACGGTCGAGGTGCGACGGCTTTCGCGTGTAGACGCCGCCGGTGAGGCGATAGGCGTTGTCGAGGGCGAGCTGCAACGCTTGGTCGAAGTCGCGAGCGCGGATGACGGCGAGGACGGGACCGAAGATCTCGTCGGTCGCGATGCTCGCTGACGGGTCGACGTCGACGAAGATGTGCGGACAGATAAGTGGTTTGCCACCCGTTTCATAAGTTCCCTGCAAGCCCCGAGCGGGAGCGAGGGGTTCTAGACGATCGTCAGAAACCCCTCGCTCACGCTCTGGGCTCGCGACCGGATGGACGCATCGTGCTTCGGTTCTTCCGCGCCCGATGTAGTGCTCAATCTTGCGACGTGCGCCGTCGTCGATGACGGGTCCGACGTCGGTCGCGGGGTCGAGCGGGTCGCCGATGACGAGGCTTTTGGTGCTTTCGACCAGACGCTCGACGAAGGTGTCGTAGACGGACCCGACGACGATCGCCCGGCTACAGGCGCTGCACTTTTGCCCCGCGAACCCGAAGGCCGAGTCGCGGACGCCGACGACGGCTTCGTCCAGGTCGGCCGAGGCGTCGACGAGGATGGCGTTTTTCCCGCCGGTTTCGCAGACGACCTGGCGAGCGAGCATGCCCGTCGGCGGATGCTCGACGGCGTCTTTCAGGATGCTCCGCCCGACTTCTGCGCTTCCGGTGAAAGCGACCATCGCGACGTCGGGGTGACGAGCGAGGTTCTTGCCGATCGTCTCGCCCTCGCCGCAGAGCAGCTGCACGACCTCCTTCGGGACGCCGGCCTTGTGCAGGATCTCTACGAGTAGCCCCGCGATGCCGGGCGTCTGCTCGGCCGGCTTGAGTATCGTCGGGTTGCCGCAGACGACTGATGCGACCGTCATGCCGCACGCAATGGCGAGCGGAAAGTTCCACGGGCTGATGACCGCACACACGCCGCGCGGCTCGACGCGTTCTTCGTTGTGCTCGCCGACGAACCGGCCGAGGCGTTTGGGCTCGAAGAGCGCGACGGCCTCGCGGGCGTAGAACTCGCAGAAGTCGATCGCCTCGCACACGTCAGCATCGGCTTCTCGCCACGGTTTTCCGGCCTCCTTGATGATGACGCCGGTCAGCTCGTCGCGATGCTTTCGCATGAGGTCGGCCGCCCGCGTCAGGTAGCGGGCGCGGTCGAGCACCGGCGTGTGTCGCCAGGAAATAGAGCTCTTCTTCGCCATGCCGACGATGAAGTTGGAGTGAGCCGTGTCGTTGATGATCTCTTGGTCGACATCGATCTCGTGGTTTGCGACCTCGGCGAAGACGTGGCCTTGCTTGTCGATGTACGGGGTGCAGGCGTCTTGCGCCTTCTTGGCGAACGCATCCCGTTGACCTCCCTCGGCGAAGTCGCGGAGCGGCTCAGTGAAAAACGCTGGCGGATCGAAAGCGTCGACAGATGCGGACAATTGATGGTGCTTCGAGCCCCGAGCGTGAGCGAGGGGTTGCGGTCGCGATTGCCCAACCCCTCGCTCACGCTTGGGGCTCGCGATTGGTTTCTCAAGTAGTGTCTCCGCCGACGCGTCGCTCATGAAGCCGGCTTTGAGCCACGACTCGTTGCTCGTGTTTTCGAGCAGTCGCCGAACGAGGTAGGCCATGCCGGGGACCATCTCGCCGACGGGGACGTAATCGCGCACGCGAAGGCCTCGCGTGGTCGCCGCCTTCTTCAGCGGGTCGGCCATGCCGTAGAGCATCTGCAGTTCGATCGCCGACGTCGGCAGGTCGCGCTCTTCCAACGCCGCCAACGCGACGGCGATGCTGCGGACGTTGTGCGAACCGAGCGCGAGCTTCACGCCGCCGGGGGTTCCCGGTGCCACCGCATCTTTGCGGTGTCGGGGGTCGGCCGGCGTGCGGCACTGCAAGGATGCAGTGGCACCAGAGTCGTCCGCGTCGGGCGTCGATTCGATGAACAGCCGGCTCATCCGCTCGAAGCAGGCGTCCGTTTCAGCCTTCGTCGCCCACACCGGCTGCGGCCAGCCCATCTCTTCGGCGTGGATCGTCTCGTAGTCCCAGTACGCCCCCTTCACCAGCCGAACGGTCACCGTCTTGCCAGTGCGCTTGGCCCACTCGATGACGTTCTGCGCGTCCGCGTCGCCACTCCGCAGGTAGGCCTGCATCGCCAATCCGGCGTCGAAGTCGACCGTCTCGCAGCACCGCTTGAACAGTTCGATCGTCAGGTCCTTCGTCGCGAAGGACTCCATGTCGAAGTTGATGAACACGCCGCGATCGCGGGCGGCTTTGAGGATCGGGACGATCCGCTTCATCGACTCGTCGATGCAGCGGTCGAAGGCGATCGGGTCGAACTTCGCGACCAGGCTGCTGCACTTGATACTGACGTTCGTCCGCGGGATCGGGCCGAGGTGATCGTGTTCGAGCCGTTCGTTTGCAGGCCAGTCGTTAACCCACGTCGGCAGGTTCTCGACGAGATCGAGGTACTTGCGTTGATACGCGTCGGCCTCGGCGTCGCTGATGCACGCCTCGCCGAGCAGGTCGACGCTGAAGCAGAGCCCCTTGTCCCACATGCGGCGTAGCTTGTCCTTCGCGTCGGCCGCGTCGGTGCCGGCGATGAACGTCTCGGCCATGCCGGTGATCTGCTTCGCCATCGTCTTGGCGACGGTGCCCTTCATCGCCCCGCCGGCCTTGAGCCCGACGTTCATGCCCGGCGGCGGCTTGACGCCCGGCTGGCTCATGAAGTCGACGAGGTGCTCGTAGATCTCGTCCGGCGTCTTGAAGTTCGGAAACGCGTCGACGAACCGGAACAGCTGGACCTTGAAGGCTTGGTCCTTCATTGACCAGTCCATCAGCTTGTCGTTCCAGAACCGCTTAGACAGCAGGCCGTCCTGCTTCGACCGCGCGTCGGCCAGGAACGCTCGCCCGATCTCGAAGACACGCTTCTCGAAGGCGTCGTCGAACGTCGGCGACGCCCGACCATTGCTCGAAGGAGCCGACCGCCCGAACAGCGACGACAGGAGCGAGGCCATCCGAAATGCTACGCCGACCCGTCCTTGTGCTGCCCCTGCGGACCGGCGGCGGCGTCGCCGGATTCGGCGGAGTCGCGGAGGTCCATCAGGAAGTGGACGCGGTCGAGGAGCGACGCGTCGGTGACAGCATCTTTCAGCAGACGCTTTGCCCGACCGAGGCCGGTGCGGCGGCTGAGGTGGAGCAGGACGACGTGCTCGTTGTTCAGCCGCGGCAGGTAGTTCGCCAGCTCCATCGCGTGCAGATGTCGGCCGGCCTTGGCGGTGCGTTTGTGGTCGGGCTCGAAGAACGTGCACTCGGTCAGCAGGATCTGTGCTTCAACGACGTCGGGCTCCTTCCAGACAGGGCCGGCACCGGTGTCGCCGAGGTACGTGACGATCGGCACTTCCTTCACGTATTGAATTTCGACGCCCTCTTCCTTGAGTTTGCGAATCTGGTCGCTGGTGCGGTCGTGGTATTCGTCCTTGAGCTTGTGGCGAATCGAGATGGCGGAGTAGCCGAGGCTCGGGCCGCCGTGGTGGGTTCGGTGGCAGCGGATGCCGAAGTCGTTTCGGACGCGGAACATCTGGCCGGGCCGCATCTCGACGAGGTCGTACGGCGTCTGCTGCCGCTCGATGCGACGCCACGCCAGCAGCATGTCATCGACCGGGTCGGCGATCTCGGCCGGCACGAGAATCGTCGGCGGCTTCAGGCCCTGGAAGTAGCGCTGGCTGATGAAGTAAGCCAAGCCCGCCAGGTGGTCCATGTGGGCGTGGCTGATGCAGAGGATGTCGCTGGTCAGTGCGAACTGCGGGGTTCGGCCGCAGTCGAAGCAGATGCCGAGCTCTGGCACTTGTACGACGGTCTCTTCGCCTGCGACGCTGTAGCCGACGACGGAATACGGGCCGAACTGCAGGCGTGCGAATTTCTGGCTGAGGAAGGAGCGTTCGGGCACGTCGGGCAGATTCGCCATCACCGCGGAACCTAGCCCGACGCCGCCGATGCCACAACTTGCGCGTTCCCGAGGCATCGTCAGGGCTCTATGTTTTGCGTATGGAATCCAGCAACGGCACGCCTTCTGCGGGCGACGACATCAAGGCCAAGGCCCAGGCCGTTGCGAGCCGGGCGGCGGACCAGGCGGGTGTCGTCGCGGCCGAGGCTGCCGAGAAACTCAAGGCGGCGGCGAAAGACCAGTGGCAGCTCCTGCGGGAGCGTGCACCGGAGATCATCCACCCCACGCCCGAGGCGGCCGCGGAGTCCAACGCTCGGCGAACGGAGGCGAACATCGCGTTCTTCAAAGAGAATCCGTCGATGATTGCGTCGCGTCTGGACGAGCTCGACACCGAGTGGGACACGACGCGTGTCCTGCAGGTCGTCACCAGTGGCTTGACGCTCGGGGCGTTCTGGCTGTCGCTGACCAAGAGCCGTGCCTGGTCGCTGTTGACCGCAATCCTCGCAGGCGGTGCGCTGCACCACGGCCTGGTCGGCCAGAGTCCGGCGGACGATCTCGTTCGCCGGCTCGGGTTCCGGACGCGCGACGAGATCGAGTTCGAGCGGCGAGCACTCCTGCGGATCGACTTCGTCGACAACCAGACTCGTCTCGGCGAGGCGGAGTGATCAGCCCTCAGCTTCGACGCGGCTTTTGAGCGTGCCGTCGGCGAGTCGCGTTTCGATCGTCGTGCCGGGCGGGGCATCGGCCTGGCGTTGGACGACGCGGCCGTCGACCGTGGTCGTGATGCTGTAGCCGCGCGCGAGGACGGCGAGCGGACTGAGGGTTTCGAGCGTCCGTTGAGCCGCCTGCAGCTGCGATCGCCGGGCCGCGATCTGTCGCGACGGTGCGTTGGCGGCGAGTCGTGCCTGTTCGCGTGTGAGGCGATGGCGCACGCTGGCGACGAGCTTCTGCCGGACGCCATCGAGCCGACGTGAGAGCGTGTCGAGCGTTGTCCGCTGTCGACGAAGCTGCGCGGCCGGTTCGAGCTGGCGAAGCTGATCGCGGACGCGCGCGAGCCGATCGCCCTGCCGACGCCGGTGACGTTCGAGGGCGTTGCTGAAGGCGGATGTCGCAAAGTCGAGATCGCGTCGCCGTCGCTCGACCAGCTCTTCGGGACGGCGAAAGGCCTCGTGGCGTCGGACCTGTATGAGCGACGTCCGAGCCGCTTCCATCGTCCGACGAAGGTCGCGCCGCAGCACGATCGCCAGCCGATCGACGTCGTCTGCCGCGCGGGACCAATGTTCGATGATCGTCCGCGCCGCCTGCGTCGGGGTGTGGGCGTGCACGTCGGCCACGCCGTCGCTGAGGCTGACGTCGGTGTCGTGGCCGATGCCGGTGACGACCGGAATCCG
>JBCDKH010000030.1 GCA_038746835.1 Planctomycetota bacterium
CGTCCGCACCTGCACCGCATCGCCGCGACGCTCGCCGTGACGGCGGCACCAGTGCAGCACCGCACGCCGGCGGGCCACGTCCTCGCGGTCCTGCTCGGCCGCCCGCTTTAAATCTTCCGTAGCTGATGCACATCTTCTCGAAGGTCATGCAGATCGCCGACGGCGAGCAACACAGCCCCAGCCCCTCGCGCAGCTCCGTCAGCAACGCGTCGGGCTTCTCTTGCACCAACGCAACGCCGCGAGCTTCTCGGGTTCGATCTGCCGGGGCCGCCCGCTGCCTTGGGGCCAAGGTCCGGCGTCGCGGGTCTCGCGGAGTCGCTTTTTGAGGCGGCGGACCCACGAGCGGCTGACTTCGAAGCGGTCGACGACGGCCTACGTCGCCTCGCTTCCATCGCAAGCGGTGAGCACCCGGTCCCGCAGCTCCTTCGGGTAGGGCCTCATCGCCGACGCATCCGACCGATCAGCAGAGAGCGCTACGGGCAAAGTGAAGAAGCTCTAGCTCAGTCAAAACAAATCGCCGTCCAGACAGCTCAAGCACCGCGGGATGCTCGTTGACGGCGTCGTCGTCCCGAGGACGCGATTCGCATGTGCAGTTTGGTCAGACTGTGGCTGGTCGGCCCCGATAGCGACGTCACTATCCCCTAGCCTGCAACAGAACTGGCGGGCCTGCTTTCAAGACTTGCGTGATCTAAACGCAGCGCTAGCGCTGCGGCTTGTAGCGATTCTGTGGTCCGGTAAACTCCCCAACCGTGGCGGATCGGGTGGATACCAACACGGGCGTGGCCCGGCGCGGCAGCGTCGGACCCCAGCGAGATCACCTGCTGAGTCCGGCGGAAGTCCGCGCGGAGTTGCCGTTTCAGGCCCAGAAGGTCGGGTCGGGTGCGGGATGGCCTGCTGGGTTGGTTGCAGAGCGATTTCGCGGGCTGCCGCCGTTTAGTCTTGAGCGGCCTGGTGAGACCCATCATCGCCTCATCATGCTCCTGGGGTCGAGCAGCCCTCGTAAGCCTGCGCACCTGTCATGGCGCGTAGGGGACGGCCAGTCGTCGCGCCAGGAGCAGACGCTGGCAGCACGCCAATCGAACCCGCTGTTGACGCTTGTGCCGGCGGGATGCGATCACAGCTGGTTGATGGAGGAAGGGCGGCTGGACACCTTCCATCTGCTCATTCCGCCGTCAGCGGTTGATGAGACGATGGGTCGCCCGGTCGCGTTGGCCCCGGCGCCGAAGTTCCAAGACCCCGCGGTTGCCGGGATCCTCCAGCAGATCGCAGGTGAGCTGGCCTCTCCTGGGCGCTACGGGGGCCCGCTCCTGGTCGAGAGTCTGTCCAACGCGCTCAGTGTCCTGCTGGGGCGTCGTGAGGATGGTCATGAGCAGACACGGCGGACGCGCGTCGCGGGTTTGTCGGATCGCCAGGTGGCGGAGGTCCGGGCTTATCTGTTGGAGAACCTCCGTCGCAACATCCGCACCAAAGAGTTGGCCGGCCTGGTGCACCTGAGTTCCCAGCATTTCACCAGGGCGTTCGGCGCTGCCACGGGCATGCCTCCGCACCAGTTTCAGCTCCGGCTACGCGTGCGGGCCGCGGCGAAGCTCCTGAAGCAGGACCAGGATCTCGGGATCGAGGCTGCCGCACGGCAGTGTGGATTCACCGATCGAACCCACCTCTCGCGAGCGATGAAGCGACACCTCGGCGTCCGGCCTTCTCAGGCGCAAGCGCTAGACGTTCCGTCCGAAGCCAAGTAGTCCTCAGGATGCGTTGAGCGGCTGCGTGGGGGGCCGGACAACTTGGCGCAGACGCGCGCGCGTTTCGTACACCAGAACGCGCGGTTCGTACACCGACTTTTGATGCCGCTCTTGGCACTCTGTCTCGCTGCCGCTGCTGGGTCGCCCCGCAGCAATCGCCTCAGAACAACTTGCCAGAGCCGTCATGAAGATGAGCCCTTCGAAGCAGCCGTTTGATTCGATCAACGCCCAGGCGCGTCGAGCCCGATCTTCCCGATTGCAGCGCGCAGCGCGGTCGGTCGTGGAAAAGCTGGAGGAACGACGTCTGCTCGCAGCGTTTGTTGCAGAAGCCGAGCAAGGCCAGCCGGGGCAGCTTTGGGAAGAGCACGACCAGGACACAACAGCGTCTGGTTCGACGTACATCGAGATCGCGCCCGGCAACAACTCGACTTCTTCGGCACCGGGTACGGACGGCATCGTCTCGTACGACTTCACACTCGACACGGCTGGCGATTACGTGGTTTGGGGTCGGGTGCGCGCCAACAACGGGAACGACGACTCGTTCTGGGTGCAGGTCGATGGGAGTGCGTGGGCCCGATGGAACACCTTCCCGAGCACGGGCAACTGGGAGTGGGACGACGTCCACGACAGCTCCGGGACCGCAGTGACGTACACACTCTCCGCGGGCCAGCACACGCTGCGTGTTGGGTATCGCGAGGACGGCGCTCAGCTCGACAAGCTCGTCGTGCAGGAGTCATCGGCCGCAGCGCCGACGGGGCTGGGGCCAGCGCCGACCGTCCCGGTCGATCCGGGAGCCGGCTCCGGTCCGACACCGACGACCATCCTCACCGCAGACTTCGAGTCAGGCGCGGACGGATTCGAGTACGTCGACGACGCGTTCGAGGGAACCAGCCAACCAAGCTACGCCAGTGGCATTCTCGCGACCGGTGAGGGTGCGGATGCCGGCGACGTCCTCCGCGTCGACATCGGTGGCATCGACGGCACGGCTGTGGCGGGAATGAGCGGGGCGTGGCAGGAAGACTTCGAGGTCGTAGGGGCCGGCGACTCGACGCTTACGCTGAGCTACCGACTTGACGCGGGCGCATTCGCCTCGGGCGAGACGGTCCGGCTGCTGGCGATGATTGACGGACGCGAGGTGGGTTCGGGTCCATTAGCGACCCACGCTGGCGGATCAGGCGCGAGCGATACCGGGTGGGTGACGACGACGATCGACGTCGGAACGTTGTTGCCGGGAACGCATCGACTGCAGCTCGGCCTGCACGCGAACGCCAAGTCGTCGATCGATGGTCAGGCAACCGCTTGGTTCGACGATGTCGAGCTGGCGCTGGCGGAGTTCGGCTATGACGCCGCAGATCCGATCGTCATTGCTCCAAGCGATGACACGTCCGTTAGCGGCGGTGCTCCGACATCAGGCGATGAACTCGACGTCCGCTACTCCGCCGCCAACTACGGCGACCATCAAACACTTCTTCAGTTCGACCTGTCTGGTGCCGGCCTTCCGACAAGTTCACCTGACGCAATCCACTCGGCAACGTTGTGGCTCTGGGGCGAGGGTGACAGCGACCCCGTTTCGATAGAGGCAAGAGCAATCAGCGACGCGTGGGATGAAGCAACTGTCACGTACAGCAACAAGCCGGACACGAGTGGACCAGCGTCTTCTGCTAGCTACGTCGACCACAAGGGATGGCACGCGTGGGATATCACGGGACTTGTCCGAAGCGAACTCGGCGGAGACGACACCGTCTCGGTCGCGCTGATTGCGTTAGAGAACCGAGTTGACCGTGCCACTTTTAACAGCAGCGACTCCGACGATGCGAGTCTCCATCCGAGGTTGGTCGTGGAGACCGATCCGGAAGCCGTGTCTGCAGCGCTGGACACATCCGGCTCGGAACACACGGTGCAGGTGACCTTCGCCGATGACATCCGCACGACGGACGCCGAAGTGACCGGCGTCATGATCGAAAACCTGACGCTCGGCGGGCAGCTCCTTGCCCGTCCGGGTGACCCCGTGCTGGTCGGACCGGTCCTGTCCGTTGCTCCAGCCCAGGAACACGAGTGGACCGTCGGCAACGCCGGAAGCTATCTGCCTGACGGCAACTATGAGGTCTCGCTCTTCGGGCGACTCGGCGGGCATAACGACAACGTTTACCGCACGCGTGACGCCAGCGGCGAGCTGCTCTTCTTCTACAACGGCGACTTCGACAACGACCGCGTCGTCGAACAGGACGACCTCAACATCGTCATCGCGAGCATCAACACGCCGCCGGCTCAGGCGACCTACGCCACGGGCGACGTCAATGGCGACGGCGTCGTCGACGTGCTCGACCACGAGCTGGTCCAGTCTCGACTCAACACGTCGCTGGCGGCACCGCCTTCCGGCCCGGGAGACCTCACGCTCGGGAGCCAGACGCGAGAGAGTGTGACCCTCAACTGGGGCGTACCCGCGACCTACGACGGGTTCGAGGTCTGGCGTCGCGGAGAACAGGGTGCGTGGCAGCAGACCACCCTTGACAATCGGCTGTCAGACACCTCCTTTCACCACGGCTACGAGGACGGCATCGCGACGTGGGTCGACACGGCGCTGCTGCCCGGCACGCGGTACGAGTACTTCGTCCGCCCCTTCACGGATGCAGCTGGAAGCGGCGAGGCGAGCAATGTCAACGCCGCTTGGACCTCGCTCCCAGGCGTGACCGGTGTCACCGTGACGCAGACGGGGCGGACGGCCAACGACATGCGGATCAACTTTACGTCGACGCCGATCGGTGACGACGTGCAGGTCCGCATCGAGTCGTACGACGAGGTCGAGGACGAATGGGTCCTTGCCGGCACGGCCGATGCCACGTCGGCCGATACCGGGAATGGCAACTACTCCATTGTGCTCGCTGGCGTGGGCGGTGACGTCGGACGCGTCTTCCAGGTCCGACTCGAACGCGATGCGACCGGTCTGGCCAGTGGAACGACGCGCCATTCAGCATGGTCGCTTCCCGTCCGCGCGGTCGATGACGACGCGATTGTGTCGATTCCCGTGACCTTCCGCGACTTCAAGCCGCTCGGCTCGGGCGACGAGGGCGGCGTCTCGGGCCACGTCGACTTCAGCAGCGGCCGAAACATCGAAGACGCGGTCCGCTACGGCCTGGTCGCCGACCAGCTCGGGCCGGACGGCAAGCCGGTCTTCCGCGACGGCTTCGGCTGGAAGGATGAGGCCGAAACGATCCCCGGCAACGACGGCGGCACCGAAGAGGCGATCCTGAGCGCGGCCTCCTTTGCCTCCTGGTACAACGACGATCCGACCCTCAACCGCTCGACGACCGGCAACCTGCTGCTCCGTGCAGACGACCCCAATCGTCCCGACGTCTTCCGGCTCGTCGACAACACCTTCTTCCCGCTCGACGGCCAGCTCCTGGTCAATAGCCCATTCAACGAGCTGACCGACGATGGGACGCTCGACGGTCGCCCGCACAACTTCGGGCACACGTTCGAGCTCCATGCACAGATCACGTACGCGGGCCCTGGCTCCGGCGAAACCCTGACCTTCGAAGGCGACGACGACATCTGGGTCTTCATCGACGGCCAACTCGTCGTCGACCTCGGCGGCCAGCACCACAAGGAGGCCGCCAGCGTCGATCTCGATTCCCTCGGTCTGGCAGCGGGCACGTACGACTTCGACCTCTTCTACGCCGAACGCAACCCGGGCTCGTCGCACTTCAAGATGGAGGTCGCGTCGCTGCTCCTGCCCGAGCCGGGCATCACGGGGGCCGCCACAGTCAATGAGGGCCACGAGTATGACCTGCTCCTGGTCAACGGCGCTGACGACTGGTCGATCGATTGGGGCGACGGCCGAACGGAGACGGTCGGCAGCGGCAACAACGTCACGGCCACGCACGTCTACGCCGACGACGCCGTCGGACACACCATCACCGCCACCACGCTCGACGCCGACGGCGCGACCCACTCCTTCACCCAAACCGTCGCCGTCACCAACGTCGCCCCGGCCGACGACACGCCAGCACCGCTGCAGCCCATCCTGCACATGGTGACGGCAGGCACAGCCAACCCGTTCACCGAACTGGTCAAGTTCAACGATCCAGGATTCCTCGACACGATCCTCGGCACCGACGAGACGTTCGTCGCGACCATCGACTGGGACGACGGCTCAACCGCTGACCCAGGCACCGTCACGATCACCCGGACCGGATCCGCCGGCGTCGCCACACTCGGCGTCGTCAGCGGCAGCCACCTCTACGCCGCCTCCGGCACCTACAACGGCACCGTCACCGTCACCGACGACGATGGCGCAGCGACACCCATTTACTTCGCCGTCGAAGCCATGGGCCCGACGCCTCCGGCCGATGTCCTCCTCATCGAAGAGACCCGGCTACTGACGTCGACAAACCAACCCGGCGGCCCGACGGCGAGCGCGAGTCTCGTCGTTCCGTCAAATCCTGCCTTCTTCCGGTTCGATTACTCGAACCTCTTCTTCGACAGTGGCGGAAGCAATCCGGAGGACATCAACGACGCCTTCGAACTGCTCTTGAATGTCGGATCAGGTGACACGCCATTGCCCACGCTCGGTACAACGAGCGTCGACGCTTCAGCGCAGTTCAACCTGACTCAGACCCAGATCGCTGCCTTGGCCGATGGCACGGGTCACGTCGTAAATGACTCATCGAGCGGCAGCATCTACATCGATGGCTCATCCTTGACACCAGGCTCCACGGTCGAAGTCGTTGCACGCCTCCTGAACAACGACGCCGACAACGGCACATCCGTCACCCTCCGGTTCCTTGCCGATGACGCGAATCAAGGGAAGTACCTGCTCCCGCCCGAGGCTGTCACAGCCAGTCCGCTACCGGCGTCGCGCCGAGACGGATCGGACGGGTCCGTGCTGCCACTGCAGCGCCTCAGCGACGCGACCAGAAGCTTCGAGACCGTCTACGGGCATACGGCGTACGACGCTGCAACGGGCCGTCTTTCCACGTACGTCAACGTGTCGAAGACATCGTCGCTCGACACGCGTGGAGAGGCACTTATCGCTGTCCGCCGCATCCGTGCACAAGACGCCGGGGGAACCGTTGAAGGTGTTGCTGTGGACGGCTACGACGGACTGTTGCAGAGCGACGTTGCCGGCGTGCCTGCCGGAACACCGTTCTACCGAATCACCAATCAGGTGACGTCCGACGCAGACGGGCTTCACCTCGCGGGTCCAGCGGGTGGTCGAGTGATCTCATTCACGGGCGTTGATAGCGCCGACCGCTTCGACTTCGACGTTGTGGTGCTCGCTGAGCTCAACCTGGCTCCGGAAATCGTCTCTGATCCACACACCGAGCAGTTGGGCGATGCATATGTCGTCCAGGAAGTCATCTCCTCATCGGATGGGGTCGTCGAAACGCGCCCGAATCTAGAGATCGTCGCAAACGGTAACACCGAGTTCGTCTACCCACTGCGAGGTCTTGATCCGAACGCGGACGACATCGAATACGCGAAGATCGTCGGACCGACCGGTATGACGATTGCCGCAGAGGACACGGACGGTGACGGGATCGTCGATCAGCACGTCCTGCGCTGGATTCCGACGGCAGCGGATGCCGGCACCTGGGCTGTTCGACTTCGCGCAACGGATTCACCGTTCGGCCTGTCGGACCCAGCGTTGGACCAGCACTTCTCGATCACCGCTGTAACCGGCGTGGTCAACAGGCCACCGACGTTCACATCGACGCCGCCCTCGATCGCCTACGTCGGTGAGGAGTACGTCTATCAGGCAACGGCAAAGGATCCCGACGGTGATCCACTCGACTTTGGCAAGATCTCGCCTGAAGACAGCGGCGCGATCACGTCTGGTGGGTTGTTCACGTGGACGCCTTCACCTGATCTCGCTGGCCAGACCGCAGACTTCGCCATCACCGTTACCGACAGTATCAACGCACCGGTCCCCCAGCACTTCACCGTCGAGGTGATCGGGACTGGAGCAGGGGAAGACGTCGATCTCTCGATAAGCAACGTCGATGTTTCCGGGTTGAAGTGGGATCCGCAGACACTGACCGTCACCGGCGTGGTTTCAGCCGAGGCGACCACCTCCAACCTTGCCTACGACGCTTCTGAGGCAGAGATCGTCTTCTTCGAGGACCGCAACTACGACGGCGTCTTCAACGGGGACGACTCCCGACTAGGAACACTCCCACTTGGTCAGTTCGATGAGCCAACAAAGCACGTCGCTGCAACGGTGCTTTCGTCGACATCTTTCGCCGGCGCTGCCGTCAGCGCTTACATTGACTATCAGAACGTCACGCCGGAAGTGAATGAGCATAACAACTTGGCGGTATCAACCGACCGATGCGGAGTCGTGCTCGAGCCAGCGCTGACGTGGAATCCAGTTGTTTCGGAACTTGCTGCCGGGCGGTATGAGTTTGTCTTAAATCAAGGGGCTCAAAATGAGACATGGGAGCAAGAAGAGTTCGCCAGTACGCCCCTAATTGCGGATCTCGATAACGATGGTAGTCTCGAGTTTATTGCAACGAAGCGTTTCCGAGAACAGGCGCAATCATTTGGTGGGAGCGCTGCGCTCGTAATCGGTGATGTCGAGACGGGTGCAATTTTATACCATTCGCAGGATTCCTTGCCACTTGGTATGGGGTATAACACAACTTTCGGCGCCGATCCTGCAGTTGCCGATCTCGACCTTGACGGGCGTCTTGAAGTAATCTTCGCAAGTGCCACAGGCGACGAGGGTGATAATATCTATTCCGGTGATCGGCTATTCAGCGTAGAGCTTGATGCAAGTGGGAGTTGGATTACTTCAGAGCAGCGAGTACCTTGGTATCGTGACTTTGACGCAGGGGCCGGTGGGGCCGATCTTCGCTATGGCCTGTATCCACAGCCAGAGCTTGCGATCGCGACTGCGAACGTTGACGATGATCCCGAGGGCGAGATTGTGATCGGTTTTAGGGTATTCGAACATGATCTATCGCCGAAGACGCAAGATGCTCTGGACATATCAAGTGACGGATCAGAGCTTGATGCATATGCGTCGACAGGATCGAACCATCGAGGCCCCGTGTCGACTGTTGCCGATGTGATTGATACGGCTGGGTTTGACGGGCCAGAGATCATTTTGGGCAACGCGGTTCGTGCTCCGGACGGCGCGGAAGTTTGGCGCCACTTTTCACTTCCGAATGGCTACACCGCGGTTAGCGACTTTGGCACTTTCAATGACACGCAGCTTGTGTCTCAGGAGCGCGACGGTGTTCCAGAGATTGTGTTAGTCGGCCCGAGGCGGACATGGATAGACGAAGCGGCCGGCCCAAACCTTCAGCCAGTAGGCGACAGTACCGTGCTGTTACTCAACGGCCAGAGTGGTCGTGTGATTTGGGAGAGTGCATTTCCAATTGTGACGGAACCTGACGATTATAACGACAATGAGAGGGAAGGTGGTCCGCCGACAATCGGTGATTTTGATGGGGATGGGGTTCCAGAGGTTGCAGTTGCGGGTGCTGGAGCGATTGTAATTTTTGAGTCGGACGGTGAAGTCGCGGCACTGCTTCCGACGCAGGATCTGAGCTCTGGTACTACGGGATCAACGAGCTTTGACTTTGATAATGATGGTCGCGTTGAACTTATTTACGGAGATGAATTGTTCGTGCGTGTCATGGCGTTGCCGGGTTCTAACCCATCTATTCACGCGGGAACTGGCAAACCATTGTTGACTGAACTGTTTCGAGTCAGTCGTCCATCTGGAACGTTGTTGGAAGTTCCGGTTGTCGCAGATGTTGACAATGATGGTGCGGCAGAGATTGTCTTTGCTGCTAATCGTGAGCGTGAGGAGTTGCAGGCGTTGCGAGACTGGCTCGATCTTGAAGATGATGGGGATGACACGAATAATTCCTCAGAGAGTGCGAACTTTGATGTCGGAAACGGGCTTTATATTATCGACAACGCCTCCGGCTCGTGGGCGCCAACAGCGGCGATCTGGAATCAAAACAGTTATCACGTCACGAATGTCAACCAGGTCGCACCGGGTGAACCTGGATATGGGCAGGTCCCGGTCGTGGAGCAGCCGAGCTGGGAGACGCACAACAGCTACCGACTCAACACGCAACCCAGGCTTGTTCCTGGCGTTGGTATTCCCGCGCCGGATCTGATCCCGTCGTTCGCTCGCATCGATCGAGTAGAGAACACGGTGACGATTCGGATCGGCAACGGTGGGTCGGCGTCAGCTCCAGCAGGGACGCCGATTGCGGTGTTCGATGGTCAGCCGGGACCAGGAGCCACACAGATCGCCGTCGCGTTGACAACCAACGAGCTTGCGCCGAACAGCTTCGAAGACGTGATCCTCCAGCTGTCGCCGGGTGTCGATCCGGAGACTGTCTGGATTCGGGCAGATTGGGATCAGACTGACATCGATATCGAATCGCACGGTTACGTACGTGAGTGTGATGGTGGTGGCGAGGCCAACAACTTGTACAGCGTTGCGCAGGGACTTACGCCACTGCCAGAGAATTCGGCTCCTGTGCTGACCGGCTCGCCGGAAACGACGATGAGGTACGACGAGAGCTACGCGTTCACGCCGACAGTCACCGACGCGGACGCTCAGGATGTGCACGCGTTTGACCTGTTGGAAGGGCCGGAGGGTCTCTTCGTCGACGCGTTGTCTGGTGCAGTTACTTGGAGTCCGACCCGCAGCGACATCGGGCTTCACTCCGTGGTGCTCAGAGTGCGTGACGGACGCGGCGGCAGCGACCTCATGGCATGGTCAATCCGAGTCAACGACAACCTCCCGCCAGAAATCATCTCTGCCCCTGTTGCTCCGGATGATGTGTGGATTCTCACGACCGACGATCCCTTCGAGATTCACATCGAGGCACGTGATCTTGATGATGTGACAGGGCAGTTGCTGGACTTCCAGGTCAGTGGACCGTCGGAGGTGGTCATCAGCGGGATCGCTCCTGCGACTCCAACCTCTGGCGTGCCCGGCGCCAAAGCGTGGTCCTTCGACCTCGAAGGCTCGATCGCGACTGCCGATGCCGATGCCGGTCGGAGCCGGAGCGAGTACGAGATCCTCGTCAGAGTCTCTGACGGAGAGAGCGCGGTTGTCCATCCGTTCACGCTGCACGTCGTCGATCCGCCGCCAGACAACGCACCGCCCATTCCCTACCACGTTGGTGGCTCGCTGATTGCAGCCCCTGATTTACCCTTCTACGCCGAGTTCACGGCGTGGGATCCTGACGGCGGCCCACTTGACTACACGCTAACGCGTGTCATCAACAACCAAGGTGTGCAGATGCCAGATGTCCCTGGCCTGGGACCAGTCACGGTGGAATCTGGCGAAGCAGCGAGGTGGTCTTGGACGCCTTCGCTCGCGGATATCACGCGCGAAGGGGACTTACCATATCTCTACCGGCTTAGCGTTGCCGACCAAGAGCATAGCGTCCAGTTGCCGTTTACCCTTGAGTTCCGGGTCGTCGAACGCTGGTCGAACTCTGCGCCGACGATCCAAAGCGACGGATCGGGACTGAGGTCGATCGACGGTGACCCCCTGTACTACCAGGCCTTGGCCACCGATCCTGATGAGGACACACTCACATGGTCGATCGAGTCGGGGCCATCGTCTGCGTTCATCGAACCCGACACCGGTCTGTTCAGCTGGTACCCAGATCCGGATGACGGTCCGCTCGACGTCTACGAAGCACGGATTGTTGTCGACGATGGCATGGGTGGCGTCGACAGCCAGACGATCTCGTTCAGCGTCAGTCGATCGAACACGAGTCCGGACATCGTGTCTCTGCCGCCACAGCCCGGTTTGGGCGGTGAGACATGGCAGTACCTCATCGAGGCCGAGGACGCAGAGCAGGACGCACTCGTCTTCGAGTACCGAGCACTCAATCAAACTCCGGATCAATACGACGACTTTGTGCTTGAACAGCAATCGCCGACGACGGCGCTGTTGACCTGGGAGAACCCGCCCGGAGCAACGATGCGCAACTTTGAGATCATCGTCCGAGAGGACCGTCCAAACGGGCTGAGCGGATCGCAGCGGATCAAGATGACCACGGGAGCAGCTGCTCAAGACCCACCCAATGGTGACCCGGATACGCCTCTGCAGCTAATCGGTGAGCCGATTTCACTTATCGAAGCTGGATCGCCATATTCCTACCAGCTGGTTGCAGAGGACCCCGACGGTCCTGTCACATTCGCGCTCGTCTCATCCGAAGCAAGTTGGCTTTCGATGAATGCGAGTGGTCTTCTCAGCGCCGACGCGTCCGATACCGTCGCTGGCAGTTACGACGTCGTTGTATCGGCATCCCAAGGGCCTGTACTGCTGACGATGGGTTACACGCTGGTCGTAACGGAACCTCTTGTCCCGAATCAACCACCTGTGATCGATGGTCCAATCGCCCACAGCATTGCGGCGGGGGCGAAGCTCGAGTTTGGCGTGACTGCCACTGATCCCGAAGAGCTTCCGCTCACCTTCAGCCTCTTGGAGAACGAAGGCGACGTCGTTGAGTGGGCTCGCACGCCCTTGGGGATCGCGATTGATCCGTCGGGCAACGTGACGTGGGACGTGCCTTATCAGATTGCGACGCCGAACGTGCAGATGCCCGTCATCCGAGTGCGAGATGCCGGCGGCCTTGTCGCGGACCTCAAGGTCACGATCTCCGTCGTGCCTCCCGCTGATGACGCACCGCCGACGGCGCAGCTCTTCAGCAGCGCCGATGCCGTCGACCAGGGCCGGTCTGTTACCTTCTCAGTAACAGCCGAAGATGACTATGGAGTGCTCGGGCGCTACGTCGAGATCGAGACGGCAGAATGGATCAACAACGACGACTTGCCGCTCCGACTCCCAACCAATGCTTACGGGCAGGTGACGTACAACATCCCCGCTGATGCGGTGATGAACAGCCAGTTGAGCACGACGTTCGGGGTCCGAGGGTTCGCGGTCGATACTGCTGGGCGGACGACTGCATCAGCCCTCAAGTCGATTACGGTGTTCGATCCGACCAACATCGGCGACCCGCTCAATCCGCAGCCGCAGCCGCCGCGTCTTGGAATAGCGGACGTTGCCGAGGGCGAACCTGGGTTCTATCCCGGGATGCTCGTCGACGAGATGGTGACGGTCCGCGGCTATGCGTTTGATCCCAATGATGATCTGACCTCGTTTTCCGTGGTTGCTCGTCGCGCCAGCGGTGAGGAGGTAACGATTGAGAAGCAATTAGCCACACCGTCGCAGTTCGTGCCCAACATCGGCGATCCGGAAATCGACGCCGACCTCTTCACGATCAACCCACTGTTGCTTGCCAATGGGCCATGGTCTCTGGAAGTCAGTGTCACAGACAGCTCGGGCGGAGCTGCTCAGACCGCGTTCCCCGTCGAGATTGCGACACCCACAAAGGTCGGCAACTTTGCTATGACCTTTACCGACCTCCAAGCCGAAGTTGGTGCGCTTCCGTTAACAGTCACTCGCACCTACGACAGCTACAGGTCTGGCGAGGTGGATGGAGACTTCGGCCCCGGCTGGAACCTGGACATCACGAGTGGCCAGCTCCGTGTGGAGCACGATGGCGACGGAAGCGGCGATGCCTTCGGCCTCACTGGCGGTTATGTGTACGGGACGCCGATCAACGTGACGCTTCCTAATGGCCGAGAGCTCAGCTACGACACGGTGCTGCTCCCGATTCCGAATGGTTCTGCGGGTGGCGCCGTCAATCTCTTCCGCGTTGCATTCCGGCCACGGCCCGGTAGCGAAGACGTACTCCTCGAACTTGCGAGTGATCGGTTCGCAGCTTCTGCAGCCGATGCCGAGGACTCCGGGTTCGCTCCATATCTCGGCTATTACCCCGCGCTTCTCGCTCAAGATCCGTCGCTGAACAGCTGGCAGGTGTTCCTAGACGACACCGACAACAAGCTGTACACGGACCCGACCCGTGCGCTCGGTTGGAATCCGGCGATCCTGGAGGCTCAGGGCATCGACTTCCAGCTTCGCTCGTTCACCGGAGAGGAATACGTCTACGACTCCGAGTCTGGCTCGATTCTGTCGATGACAGATCGCCTTGGGAACGAGATGACCTTCGACAACGATGGGGACATCATCTCCACGAAGGACGTGTCTGGCACGAAGCTCGCAGAGCTACGCGTTAAACGGGATAGCGACAAGCGTATAGAGCAGATCCAACTCTGGTCGCTCGACGAGAATGGAGCGTTCAGCGAGACCGACCAGGTGTCGTACAGCTATGGGAGCAATGGCTCTCTTGCTTCGTTCACAAACCGCAACAGTGACGTTGTGGAGTACTTCTACGACGAGGCGTGGAACGCCTCCGGCGGCGCGGTCGATGTCGATGGTGTGCCAGGACAAGACGCGCTAGGCCGCCCCGGCTTCCTGACTCGAGTTCGCGACGACGATCGAGGCGTCGACACCCTCAAGGTTCTGTTCTGGTCCGCCGACGATGTGGATCTTCCGTCACCGGATCACGTCGGGATGCTCAAGGGACTCGTCGACGCGGATGGCAACGCGGCGGGCTTCGGCTACGAACTCGACGGATCGCTGATTCCTGGCCTGCCGGCGAGCTCGGTCGTCGAGATAGTCGCCGACGCCGATGGTGCCGAGACACACGTCGTCCGCGACGGGCAAGGCAATGTGATCCGTCAAATCCAGCAGACCGGAGACGAGACCTTCCTCGTCACGGCATACGAGTACGACGACACGCGTCAGACCAAGTCGTTCAGGCCTTTCGAGGCAGATCGATCAGTGATGTACGACTTCGATCCCGCAGTCACGCCGCTTTCGAGCGAGACGACCTACGGCGACACAGATCATCCCGACCTGCCGACACGTGTCGTCGATGCGGCCGGCGTCTGGACCGAGTACGAATACGATGCCTCTGGGCAGCCGAGGATCATCCGCACCGCGACAGGCAGCACGATCAACTCGTACAACGCCAACGGAACCGTTCGTCGAACAACGGATGCGCTAGGCAACGCCACCGCCTATGCGTACGACGCACAGAACAACCTTGAGTTGCTCACGCGATTTGACGCTGCTGGGCGCGAGATCGAATTCGGTCGCTACACCTACGACAACCGCGGGCTGCTCACGCAGGCCGAGGATGCAACCGGCAACGTCACAACCTTCGGCTATGACTTCCGTGGCCGGCAGACGTTCAGCGAGCGGACGACACTCTCGTCGGCCGATCAGGCGTTGGTCGACTCCGGCCAGTCGACGGTCCCACCAACGACCGTCCGCAACGAGACCGCGTACGACAACGGAGGTCGCGTCAGGGGCACGAAGCAGTTCGTTGACGGCGTCCTTATCTATGAGACGGCGACGACGTACGACGCTGCCGGCCGGGTTCTGACCAGTGAAGATCGTTACGGCCACGTCACGACTACGCGGTACGACGCTCGCGGCAACGTCGTCGAAACCCGCAGTCCGGCGGACGACACCGGCGGCAACGACGTCATCGTCGTCACCCGCACGGCCTACGACGCCAACGGGCGTGCGATCGCCACGACGGATCCGTTCGTCACGAAGCTTGACGGCACCCTCGTCCTGCCGGACGGCACCGATGCACCTCTCGACAACAGCCACCTGCGCGTCACCCATACGCTCTACGACCCAGCCGGCCGCGTCGTTGAGACGCGTCGGCTCGAAGGTCTGGAGATCCCGATCGTCCCGCCGACGAACGGCAGCGACGTCTGGGAGACGACCTTTGACTACGAGCCTGCCACGGACGGCAATCCGGACAACGACACCTATGGCGGCACGCCACTGACCAGCGTCTTGCTGTCGAAGACCTCAACCACCTACGACGTCGAGGGCCGCACGGCGACGACGACGTCAGCGACGGGTCTGGTGACCGAGACGCTGTACGACGCATTCGGCCGTCAAGAGGGCAGTCGCTACGACCTGGACCTGAACCAGGACGGCATGATCGGCGCCGGCGAGACCATCGAGTCGACGCAGACGTACGACGCTGCCGGCCGTGTCGACGTCTCGACGGGTCCGCTGGGGCGTCAGTCCAGGAACACGTACGACGCGCTGGGCCGGGTGACGGTCTCGACGCTGCTGGGCGACACGCCGGCCTTGCCGTCTGACGACGTGGTCACGCGGACCGAGTACGACGAGCTGGGCCGCCAGTCCGCTGCGATCGACGCCCTTGGCCGTCGGACGGAGTACGAGTACGACGACGCAGGCCGCCTGATGGCAGTGACGCTGCCGCCGATCGATCCGGACGGCTCGGCCACCGGCACCGCCGACCTGCGTCGCCCGCGTTACGAGTACCACTACGACCAAGAGGGGCGTCAGACGCACATCGTTCAGAACGCGTACCTCGATGTATCGTCGAACGAGGTGGTTTACCTGACGGCCGACGGCACCGGAACCGACAGCGAGCACCGCCGCTCGGCCAATCAACCGATCGCCCAGTGGCCGAAGGACCAGGGCCACGTGACGACGTTCACCTACGACGCCCAGGGCCGCCAGCTGAGTCGGACATTGCCGATGGGCAATGTCGCTGGAGCGACGGCTGGCAGTTTCACGGAGTACAAGCACTACGACGCGACGCCCGGCGTGGGCTACGGCCGTCTGACCCACGAGGTCGACTTCGAAGGCCGCGTGACGGCCTACACCCACGACGACACATCGGCAGGCCGTGGCCGAATGACGTCGATGAGCTACTACGACAGCGAGGCCGATCACGCCGCCGGCACGGCCAGCCGCACCGTCGGCTACACGTACGACGCGCTGGGCCGACGTGTGGAGGTCGACGACAGCCAGTTCCTGGTGCCGACGACCTACGCCCACGACGCCGAGGGCCGTCTGACGACGATCGACAGTCCGCAGGGTCTGCTGCACTACGGCTACGACGACCTGGGCCGAAAGACGTCGGCCTGGACGGATCACGCCGACCCGCAGCAGTCGACGACGCTGACCGAGTACGGCTATGACCAGATGGACCGACTGATCCGGGTCGACACGGTGCGTCGCTTCGGCCAGGCGGTCGACACGGACACGACGCTGTCGGGCGACCAGCCGGAGTCGACGCGGTACGTATACGACGCGGCCGGCATGATCGACCATGAACTCCTCGGCGTCGCCGACGGAGAGCAGGTCGTCAAGGACTACGGCTACGACAGCCTCGGCCGCGTGGAGGGCCTGACGCACTTCGTGGACCTCGACGGCGACTTCAGCCACGACTCCGGCACCGAGACCCGGCTGGCCAGCTTCGTCTACACGCACGAGGACGGCGGCAGCCCTGCCTCGGAAGTCTGGACGGACGAGCAGGGTCGCGTGACGACCAAGACGTGGACGTACGACGGCCTGAACCGCCTGGCGACCGAGACCTACGCCGGCTTCGACGCCAGCGGCACGCCGTTGGCCTACGCCGACAGCTTCACGTACGACCTGACGGGCAACCGCCTGAGCCTCGAGCACGTCGAGACGACCGGTACCACTGGCGGCAGTCACACGACGACCTACACCTACGACGCAGGCGACCGCCTGCTGGTCGAGGAGCGGGACACCGACGGTGACGGCTCACCGGAACGAACCACGACCTACGGCTACGGCCCGACGGTGCAGACGCAGAAGGTGGTCACCGGCGACGAGACGAGCACGACGACGTTCGGCTACGACGCTTCTGGTAGGATGACGAGCGTGAGTGTCGACGGCACGAGCGTGGAGTACAAGTACGACCACAGCGGCTTCCGAGTGGAGCGGACCGAAGGTGGGACTACCACGATCTACCACGTGGACCCCTCGAACCCGACGGGCTACGCCCAGGCCGTGGAAGAGGGCACCGACGGCGACGGGGACCGTGAGTTGGATGCGGCCGAGGTGACGCACGCGTTCACGCTGGCGATGTCGGTGGTGGCTCAAGCTGTCCGCGAGCTGGCGACAGGCGACATCGACGTGCACCGGCTGCTGATGGACGCCCACGGCAGCACGCGGGCAGTGCTCGACGCCGAGACGACGCCTGACGCCTTAGCGGTCCTGCAGCGTCTGGCCTACACGGCCTACGGCCAGGACCTGGGCCTGACGTCCCCGCTGACGGCGTTCCGCTACGCGGGCCAGGCGATCGACCCGCTTACCGGGCAAAGCTACAACCGGGCCAGGTGGTACGAGACGGGCACTGGCCGCTTCAACCGCGTCGACCCATGGGCAGGCAGCAGCCAGCGACCGCTCACGCTCAACAAGTACGGATATACCCACGCAAGTCCGACCATTGGCGTAGACCCGACGGGAGAGTCCCTCTATGCAACCTTGCTTGGTTCACTCACAGTCAGAGCGGGTATCTACGCGGCCTCGATTGGGGCTGGCTTGGGTGCAGCATTTGGTGCAGCAGATTCATTGCTCCAAGGAAAGCGTGGTATGGATGTAGTTTATGATATGTTTATTGGTGCTGCGTTTGGAGCCGTGCTAGGACCACTTACACTAACTGTACTTGGGCCATTTGTGGCCGGCTTGGGGCTCGGCGCTGGTGCGTACGGCACATGGTCAGCGATTGACGAGGAAAACTATGAGTTGGCAGCATTCAGGGGCCTTTCAACGGTCTTCGGTGCATATACAACGTACCGAGCATATGTCCCAACGTCCTCTGGTACTCTCTCGTCGACGCAACCCAGCCAGCTGCGTTTTTCACAGCGAACTGCCGGCGGCGGTGGTAATGTAACTGACGGCGTTTCACGAGCATTCGTTTGGCGAAACTATTTACGGCGATTTGGCTTTGACGGCGTTAAACCTGTCGACGTAGTAGACACTCCTGACGGTCTTGTCGCGATCGACAACACACGCGCAGCTATAGCAGCAGAACAAGGGATCGCGTCGATACCTGTCCGTATTCACAAGCCTGGAGACGCTCTTCCTTCGGGTATGATATCAGTCGAACGGTTCGGCAGTTCAAAGACGTGGGGTGAGGCGCTTGCGTATCGAACAGCAAGAAACAGACTTCCAGAGAATGGCACGTTGCAGAGACCGAAGTTACCTCAAGAGTAAACGTAATGACAACCGCAGATTCGAGTTATCGTGTAATCGAAACGCCAGAGCTAGACTGGCTTGTCGCAAGTTCTTTGCTTGCTGAAAATCCGGACGGTCCTTTGCAGCCATGGCTACTACTCCCAGTCACAGCCAGGAGAAGGATTAGCGATGTCTTCCCCGGAGGACCGTCCTTGGCTACATTGATTACGTTCGCGCAGCGACAAGATTGTGATCTGTACACATGTCTTCATGTTGGCATTGATCAAGAGAGGGTAGAGGTTGAGAGGTACGTGGTCATCGAGGGATGGACAGAATCTGGGTATACAGTTGTTGCTGAGTTCGAGAGTGTATGGTCTTGGCTGGGTCATGTAGTGCGTGAAATGGAGGACTGGTACGAGATCACGTCCTCCAAAGGCGAGCCCTGAGCACAGCGTCGCCAGGTTCCTTACGTCCGCCCTAACACGTTGGAAGTCGAGGGGCGGGATGTTATGGGTGTACAGACGATGGAAAAATCCACTTCTGTGGAAGGTCGGAGTCGAGCTCATACGATCTTCGTTAGTGGAGTCGCTGTAATGTCTGACTTTACGCGTATCTTGCGATTGTTGGAAGTTGGCTTTCAATCTCTCAGTGCTTATGCGGAAAATAATATTACAACATCCGGGATCATCAGCATTGGCTAGTGGAAGTGCTGATCGCGTTTGGCGGCGAAGGTCCGTTCGTCTCCGGGTCATTCGCAAAGGCTAGTTAAGATATCGCGATCAGCTGCGAAGTATAAGTTCTCTTGCGAGACAAGTATAAGGTATCGAAGAGTAAGGGCCTTGGATATCAACTGAAGCAATGTGAGCGCACGACGCATAACCTGCCCTTGTTGTGTGGTCTAGACAAACCAAAACGTTAGTGCCAGTTGGCGAACGAAGTGGCTAGCATGTCAATTGTAAGTCAGCTCAGAGTTGCGTCGTTTCGTTCGTTGGGTCTCGTGGAAGCACATCGCTGGTGCCGGCTGCGAGCTGTCAGCCACGACCAGATGGGCCGACTGATCGAGACGACGGCGGTCCGCTGCTTCGATACGGCGACGGGCGAGTCGAGCCACCGGACGTTCTACCAAGCCGACGGCATGGTCGACTATGAGCTGCTCGTCGACGCCGACGGCGTGGCCAACGGGGTTCTGACGAAGGACTACGCCCACGACAGCCTCGGCCGATTGGAAGGCGTGAGGCACTTCCTCGACACGGACGGCGACGCCGTGCATGATGCGGGCGAGGTGCTTTTGGACCGTTCGCTCTACACGTTCTTCGCCGACGGCCGCCGGGCCTCGGAGGACCACACGGACCACGTCGGCGACGGCTACCTGGCCGAGTGGAGCTACGACGGCCTGGGCCGTCTGTCGGGCGAGACGCTGACGAGCGCGACGCTCGGCGGTGCGTTCAACTTCAGCGAGTCGTACGGCCACGACCTGGTCGGCAACCGCCTGGTGGTCGAACGTGAACAGAGCGGGGTAACGACCACGACCACCAACTTGCACGACAGCCTCGATCGCCTGCGAGAGAGCACGAGCGACGCCGGCACGCCCGGCGACGCGTCGGACAACACCGTCACCACCTACTCGTACGTCGGGCCCGACGGAGACACGAGCCAGCAGCGTGAGAAGACGGTTACGACGGCCGGCACGGTGACGAGCACGACGACCTACGGCTACGGCGTGATGGGCCGGATGAGCGAGGTGTCTGTCACCGAAGGCAGCGTCACGACGACCGCCACGTACGAGTACGACACGAGCGGCATCCGGGTGTCCCGCACGGAGGGCAGCGAGACGGTCGTCTACCACATCGATCCGAGCAACCCGACGGGCTACGCCCAGGTGCTCGAAGAGGGCGTGGATCAGGACGTTGACGGCGAAGAGCTTCACGCGAGTGTCCTACCGGAGCCGGTCGAGGTCGAACGTGCCGTCAGGTCGGCGGGGCTCATCGCCAGCGCACCAGCGAGGTCCTGGCTGCGATCGGTGGGGCGGGCTGAGCGTTGCGCTTGGTTTGCGCTTTGCGCATGCCCGAAGTCGTCGATCGACGCATGCCGCGACGGTCGCGAGCCGTCGAGAATCGGCGAATCGAACGCGTTAGGCCGATTCGAACGCTTTCGAACGCCCAGCGTTACAACGCCGCCGGATCATCGACGCCCGACGCCGAATTGGCCTGAATCGCCACCCAGCGGAAAAGTAGCTCGAAACGCCGCCGATCGCCGTAAGGCCTTGACTTAAAGGCAGGTCTATCCGCCTATGTCCTCCCAAGGCCCCGGTCATGCACCCTGTTCAGTCACAGTCACGGTGTCGACGGGACCAGGTGGATCACGCCCATGCGCTGCGGTGAGCGGTGTGGTCGGCCGAGGACCACTGGTGACCAGCAGGCCATGTGGAGGGCACGGTGGCTGTCGTCCGGTCCGCCTGCGCGTGGGCGGTCGTAGCGGATGAGGTTGAGCCGGAGCGACGTGCCGGCGGAGAGGTGGTTGGCCTGGCGACGACGCAGCAGCTCGGCGGCGGGGATCGCAAGGTCGGCGATCCATGCGTCGGCTTCGCGTCGGGTGGCGATACGGAGGCCGGGCATGTCGTACGCGAGGTTGGACCAGTATTCGCGGTTGCTTTCGACGGTGAGCAGGCCGCGGGCGTCGGAAACGGGCGGTGCCGACAGCACGGTGTTGAGATCCAGGACACCGCCGTCGGGGTTGACCTGCAACTCGTACCACTGCCGGCTGTCGCCGACACCGTCGACGAAGACCTCGACGACGTCGCCCTGATAGTGGGGCGCGTCACGCTGCTGGCCGTGCGGGGAGAAGGGCTCGTCATCGAAACTGACAAAGCGGACGTACAGGAACTCGGGGTCCCACAGCAGACGGACCTCGGTTTTCGGTGCCGGGCCGATGGCGGTGTCGGTATCGGCTTCGGCCGGCAGCGAAGCGGCGAGCAAAGGGACATGGAAAGCACCACGCCACACAGGATCGTCGAGCTTGGTACCTAGTTGAGGCGATGCGACTGCCCGAGGAACCTCGGCGGTCGGGAGCGGTGGCAGAGCCAGGGCGGACGTTCTCTGCGGGTTGAGTCCGCGGCAGCCAGTCACGCCCAGGAGCACGAGTCCCAACGTGCAGAGGGCCGCGATCGAGGCGTGGTGAGCTTGCGTGACGTGCATGGCAGGATTCGCTCGCGCGACGGTTCGACGCTTTGGCTCTTGCGACTACTTGATCGGCGCGTCGGGCTGCCACCGGAGGATGGTGACCTTGGCGAACATGTCGTCCTGCATCAAGACGACGTATTCGCCGTCCGAGCGTTGGATCATGCTGACCGCAAGCGGGCCGCGGTCGAGGTCGGTCGACAGGCCCAGAACCTCAGGCCCTGGCATCAGACGCAGGGCTTCGCCTTCGTGCATGACTTCGTCGCCGGTCTCGGCGTTGAGGATCATCAGGAGCGACGGCGCATAGAGCCCGACGAAGACGTGGTCCTCGAAGGCGTTGAGCGAGACGGCGTTGCCGTTGTAGCGGGTGTTGCCGGAGCTGGCGGTGGGATTGTCTCGGTGCGCGAGGTAGGGCAGCTCGACGGTCCAATCCGGCGTCCGATTGCCCGTGGACCAGTCGGAATAGCGGGCCAGCAGGCGCGATGTCGAAGACCAGCGTGACGTGTTCGGCAGGTCGGCGGTGAAGCCGGTGAGGAACATCGTGTCATTGGCCTCGACGTAGCGGATCATGTCGACGCCGCCCGTGTCGAATGGTGCGGGAACAGGCAACGGCTCGTCCGGCTGCCAGACGGGCACGCCTTCGGCGTTCAAGGTCGGCACGGACTCAGCGAGCCAGGTGATGCCGTGGTAGCGGACGGTGCCGTCGTCGTCGATGTCGAAGGCCGAACGCTGACCGACGTCGGTGCCGTCATGGTTGGTGAACTCGTCGGGGTCGAACAGCCCGTCCCCGTCCCGGTCGGCCCAGGTCCAGTGATTCGAAGACGCGGGCCCGTGATCGGGAAAGCCATCCCAGCTGCGTGTGGCCCACGCGGAGACGGGTTTCAACTGGGGATCCCCATCTGTGCCGGGCGGCGTGTAGGCCATCATCAGGTCACGGTTCTTGTGGAGGATCACCAGGAACTTTTTGCCGTCGACTCGACAGAAAAACGGCGTGCCCCAGCCGGCTCCGTCGGGGGTCATGCCGGGGAAGAAGTGGTTGGTTCGATGGAACCCAGTCCAAGCGAAAGCCCCGCCGAGTCCGTCGGGGTGACCGGGTGGCAGTGTGAGGTCGGGCTCGAAGTCCCAATCGGCTGAGAACCGCTCGTCTGGCGTGAACAAGACGGACGGCTCGTCGGGGTCGACGGCGACGGTCTCGAGATCAATGTGGCACAACATCTGCCAGCGCAGCGTGCCCTCGGGCGTGAAGCTTCGGATGCCCGTGACGGATGTCGGGTGCTCGTGCTCCACGCGAACCAGCGGCGGGCCGAACATGGAGACGTAGAGGTTCCCCGCATTGTCGACGTCGACGCCGGAGAGACAGACGAACGCGTCCGAGTGAGGCACGCCCGCCGGATCGGCAGCGATGCCTCCGCGTCGGCCGATCGTTCCGATGCGCGTCGGTGTGTCCGATGCGATCTCGAAGATCTTGACTTGCTGGTCCGGTCCGTTGTCTGCGACAACGAGCCGATCGCCCGTGGCTTTCAGGTCGACCGGCAGCCAGCCGTCTTCATCGATCTCGACTTTGATCGTTCCTGACGAGAGGTCGATGCCAACGACGCGCGAATCGGGCGGCTCGATGACGCACCAGAGCGTCTGGCCGTCTGGTGAGAGTGACAACGCGCCCACATTGGGCAGCCTGTCGATCAGGATGTCGCGTGGCTGTGTGCCCGTTGTGTCCCAGATCTCGATGCGCTGCTCGCGAGCGTTGGCCAGGTAGAGCGTTTGGTCATCCTGCGTCACGGCCACGCCGCGAAGTGCCGTCCGGTCGCGTGTGTCGAAAAGGACGACGGGCTCACCGGTGCGGCGGCGTGTGGTGAGGCTGATGCGTTGGAAGCCCCTGTCGGTGGCGAGGTACGCGTGCGTGCCGGAGAGCGCGATCGGGCCGACGGGGCGTTCCCATTCCCAGCCGAGCCAGCCGACGCGTCGGCCGTCGTGATAGATGCCGGTGGCCAGCCCTTGTTCGTCGTGATGGCTGGCCAGGTACGCTCGGCCTTGGCCATCGACGGCCATGCCGGCGGCGACGCGTTGCATGTGTCCCGACCCCATGCCGCCGGGACCGACGTTGCCAAGGAACGTTGATCGGACCGGGTAGCGATCGTCGCGGATGACGGGCGGACTGAAGCTGGCTGTCGCGTCGGCTTGGCGAGAGGTGGCAAGGAAGACGCCGACGCACACCGGGCCGGTCGGGTCGCGAAGGACACACCCGTAGCCGAGGCCTCGTGGCGTCGCGTGCATGGCCGGCTCCCAGCGGATGCCGTCATCGGATCGGTACGCTCCAACGAACCCGCCGCGACGGATCAGCTTCAGGTGGATCGGCAGCGACATCGGGAAGTTGTCGTGTTCCCACCGCTGGTGCTCGACGTAAGCCTCGGCGTCGTGGTTGCTGTCGTCGCCAACGAAGAGCGGATTGATCCGCTGGAAATCGCCGTACTCGGGTTCGAGGTCTTGCGTGAGCCAGAGACCGGCGTAGGTCTCTGCGTTGGCTTTGCTTGCTTCGACAGCATGGAGCGTCGTGACGATCTCGAAGTCGCCTTCGACCTGCCGGTACGCGAAAACGCGGTCAGCACGACGACGCGGGTCACCGTTGACGGCCTGGGCAGTGAGTGTCAACTGATCGTCAGTTGCCATAAGCGAGCCGGTGGCCTGTCCGATGTCGACGTGGGTCCACTCGCTGGGCTCAGCCGATGCCGAAGCAGCCAAGAGACTGACGACGAACGTGAACGCGGCAAGAACTTTGCGGGTCATTGTGGAGTCGGGGTATGCGGCAGCGGAGTCGGGCGCAGCCCGAGGCGCGGTGCCACGACGTGGAAGAGCGGGTGCGCTCCCCACGCGTGGTTGTCCGAACGGGTCGGCTCTGGCATCTCCGGTGTGGTCTTGAGGCCTCGTGCGGGCAGATCACGCCACTCGTCGAGTTCGTCGAGAATGCTGTCCGAAAGGCCGACGTGCGTGAGGGCTTCGAAGCGGTAGTGCCGGAAGTAGATCGTGGTCTTGGCAACGTCGGCGTCTGAGCAGCGGCGAAGAAGATCGCCTGCGTCGTCGCCTGTGATCCAGTCGGCGAGGACGGCGAGACACTGGGCGTGTTCCGAAAAGGCGTCGCGATCTGGCGCGTTCGAGAAGAGGCTTCGCTGATCGCTCCAGAAGGCGCGCTTGCCAGCCGCCGACAGTCGTTCCGCCAGTGCAGCGTGGCTTCGGCTGATGTCCGCGTCGCCGACCCACGCCTCGAACTGAGCCAACTGCCGCAGCGCGATGACGAGCCAGGCGTTGTGAATGGCGTCGGGCGTGTCCTGCGTGTCTGCCGGCACGCCGTTCTGCCAAGTCGGGACCCAATCGACGAATCGCCAGTCCGGCAGCGGTCCGAGCAGATCATCGTCGCCGACCAACCGAGCGAAAGCGTCGACCAGTCGCCGCGAGGCCGGCAGCATGTCGGACACGAACTCGGGTCGGCCGCGCCAGATGGCGAGGTCGTGCAGCATGCCGACCCAGGCGAGACAGAAGCCCGGGATCAACTGGTCCTTCGTGCAAGGCAGCCGCGAAGGCAGCAGGCCGTCGGGTCGTTGGGCGGCGGCGAACAGCTTGATCGCCCGCATGCCGGGGCGATCGTCGTCGCAGAGCGTGTAGGTGACCAGCGCCTGCAGCCGCGTGTCGCCGAGGTATTGGATCTGCTCGTAGTACGGGCAATCCATGAAGGTTTCGTGGACGCACGTCTCGATCGACCGTTGCATGAGCGGCACGGCAGCGTCGAATTCGGAGTCGCCCGTTGGCGGCAAGTCACGCCAGTCGAGTGGGTAGCGGGTCTCGTCGAATTGAAGCGCTAGCAAGATCAACGGTTCATCACCGGTTCGGATCGTCAGTTGGATGAACCGTCCCGCCCGCCACCAGAGGGTCTCTGCCGTGCGGGGTTGGCCGTCGAAGACAAAGGTGTCAGCCCGACCGATGAAGCGCTTGCCCTCGACCTCGTCGCGCTGGCCCTTTTCAAAGTGCGGCTCCTCGACGCCGGCGACGAGTGCTTCGGCCCACGCGACGTCGACCGTCGCGCCGGCACCTTGTTCGACGTGCAAGCTGACGAACGCACACAGGTAATCGTCGAGGTCGATGAGCACCTCGGCCTTCGACTCCGCAGGAACGACGATGCGATCGACCTGGCCCGTCCACCAAGACTGCCACTCGGCGGCCTCGAGAGGGCCGGTGACGTTGCAAACGCGACCACCTCGCCAGCGACGGTGAAGCATCTCTGGCAGCGGCGTCGGCTCGAGCGTTCGATGTTCGTCGGACTCGCTCACGCTGGCACGGGACCAGTGGCTTTGCTCGGCGTCGCGTGCGGCGTCGAACCGGGCGACATCCATCCACTGCTCACCGCCGGCGAGTCGGCTGTTGGGCACGTCGCTCGGAAATCGCCACCGAAAGC